>CAZNYE010000209.1:0-5429 GCA_964577185.1 uncultured Pseudomonadales bacterium
TCTCAAGCGATGGCTCGACGACACGCGGCGGCTGCGGTTCACCGGAACCGCACATCACACCGGCAACCACATGATCGAATTCGACGATCCCCATCATGCGCGCGGCGTCGTCTACTCCAAGAACGAGCACGAGACTGGAGCGGAGTGGGTGATCATGCAGATGCTCTATTGGGATGACTACGAGCACATTGACGACCGCTGGTATTTCAGGCGCCGACTCCCCTGCTACTGGTATGCGACAGATCTCAATAGGCCGCCGATTGGGGAGAAGAAGATGCGCTGGCCGGATCGCGAACCCTACTCAGGTGCCTTTCACGATCTGTTTCCATCCTGGCAGGAATTCTGGCGAACGCAACCGGATGAAGATGATCCCGAAGTAGCAGCACCGGCACCATTGGAGGAGTTTCTGACGAGCATTCGACGCGGTGCGCCTGACCCGCGCATACGGGTGCGCTAATGGCGGCATCAACCGCCTTCCAAGTGCTCTGCGAAGCGGCAGAACGGTGGCCGGACAAGACGGCGGTGGTGGACGGCGGCTCCACTGTAACTTTTGCCGAGCTACACGAACGCGTGCGCGCCTGCGCGCGCGCGTTCGCTGCCCACCGACTTGAACATGGTGATCGATTCGCCATCTGGGCACCGAATTCGATCAACTGGCAGTTGGCTGCGCTAGGCGGACAGGCGGTCGGATGCGTACTGGTACCGCTCAACACGCGCTTTCGTGTTGGTGAGGCTGAAGACATACTTGTGCGTTCGGGCGCGCGTGCACTCTTCTACTGCGAGTCCTTTTTGGACACCGACTATACCGGCATGGTCGATGCCATCAACGCGCCGCGCCTAAAGCAGCGGATAGAAATAGATCGGCTCGAAGATTGGGCAAATGAGTCGGACCAGGGCGAATCGCTTGAGAGCAGGTTCGCAAAAGCCTCAGGGAAAAGCCTCGCCGACGTCCTCTATACCTCCGGAACCACCGGTGCACCCAAGGGCGTCATGTGTACCCACGAGCAGAACATTCGCGTGTTCGAGACTTGGTCCGCCGGAGTCACTCTAATGGAGCGCGACAATTACATGATCATCAACCCCTACTTTCATTCCTTTGGCTACAAGGCGGGCTGGCTCGCGGCGCTGATTCGTGGCGCGACTATCTTTCCCATGCAGGTTTTTGACTCCAGCGAAGTGCTGGAACTCATCTCAAAGTCGGCGATCAGTTTCTTGCCAGGTGCGCCCACCATCTTTCAATCCTTGCTTGCGCATCCGGACCGGGCAGCCTTTGACACCAGCTCACTGCGCTGCGCCGTCACTGGTGCCGCGTCCGTCCCGGTGCAGTTGGTCAAGGACATGAAGCACAAGCTCGGATTCGACGAGGTGTACACGGCCTATGGGCTCACGGAGTCGACGGGCGTGGTTTCACTCTGCAAGCCGGGCGATGATTTCGAAACCATCGCCAATACCTCGGGAAGGCCTATGGAAAACACTGAAGTCCAGATCACCGGCCCCGACGGGTTGCCAGTCGGATCTGGGGAGCAGGGAGAAATCTGGGTGCGCGGATTCAATGTGATGAAGGGGTATCTCGACGACCCGCAAGCAACCGCCGCAACCGTGACCGAAGACGGATGGCTCAAGACTGGTGACATTGGTGTCATGGATGAACGCGGCTACCTGAAGATTACAGATCGCCTCAAGGACATGTACATTTGTGGCGGATTCAATTGTTACCCCGCAGAGATCGAGAAGATTTTGCTTGGACACCCTGAGATCAGGGATGTGGCAGTATTGGGCATGCCAGACGAGCGCCTAGGGGAGGTCGGACATGCCTTCGTGGTGACCTCGGCCGAAGTCACTCCGGAAGAGATCATCGAGTGGGCAAGGAATCACATGGCCAATTACAAAGCACCAAGGCGGGTGAGCTTGGTCGATGAATTGCCGAGGAACGCCTCGGGCAAGGTACAGAAGTTTCTACTGCGAAAAGGACACTGATCATGGCCGTGATTCACGTCACTGATCGCGACGGTAATCTGCACTCGTTGGAAGCCCGAGAAGGTGGCGTCCTCATGGAGGTGCTGCGCGATGAGGGCATGGGCATCGAGGCCATATGCGGAGGTCAGTGCGCCTGCGCGACCTGTCACTGCTTCATTGACCCTGAATGGATTGAGAAGCTAGGAGGACGCCTCGAAGATGAGCAGGAGCTCCTGTCCTACCTAGACTGCTACGACGCGAAGCGCTCGCGCTTGACCTGTCAGGTCGAGTTGACGGAGGTGCTTGATGGATTGAGGCTTGAGGTGGCGCCGGATGAATGAATACTCGGCCCTTGCTGTTCAAACACACGTGCCCTACATGTGATACCTAGCTTGGGCGAGAACCTACCTCAATTCCGGCGAAGCGGTTGTAATCTCAGCGCGGGGGGTTTGGGCGCTCACTGAAAGAGGTGCTGCAATATCGGGACTTCACGAAACCACGTCAATCTATGAGTACACGTAAACCTCGTGTCGTTTCAGATTTACTTTCAATGCGAGCGCTGAAACTCGACAAACCCTAAACCGTTATCCTAGGCACAGTCGGTGACCGAATAGGGCTTCGACCTCACCAGCGTGGGAAACCTTCCGGTGGACCGCGGCCTGACCGTGCCGCTCACGTTCATGTTCGGTCAGCCCGAATCCTGGCCGGTGTTGGTAATACCATTTGCGGTCAATGTGGTTGTCTATCCACCACCCACGGGTCAGGGGTGTTTCCACATTGCGAACACACTCCAAATGATCGCGCAGAGCCCAGAGAATGGGCGTTCCGTGTAGTCGAGCTATCGGATGACAGTGATTTCAACGTCCAATTTCAATTGTTCCCAAGAGCGGTCCGCGGTGTAGACGGTGGCCCTTAAGTCTAGTCCAAGTGCTAGGCAGGCGCGGTCGCCCAAGGACAATCCGAGATTCCTTGTGCGCGGGTACAAGGCTCCAGCGATGTCCGCTTGGACAAGTGTAAAGGGGACGAAGGAAATGCCTAGGTGTTCCAAAGTGGCTCGCAAACCGATTGCGCCTTGGGTGCCGGCTGCGACCTTCTGCACGACTTCTGTCCAATTGACGGCGGAAATGACTGCGGCCGGAAACAAGGGACGAACTCTCTGTGCGCCGGACTCTTGTTGCAAGTACGCGAGCAAAGCGGAGGCATCAAGTACGGCAGTCACTCAGAGTCGTCCTTTCGGGCCTCATTGCGGCGTTCGGCTATGAGTTCATTCGCAAGGCTCCTACCTTCAAATCTCCGAAAGGACTCGAGAAGTCTGGATTCAATGGCCTCCTGTTTCTCGATGATGAGTTGATGTTCTTCAACGCGCGCGAAAAGTGAATCACCGAGTGCAACGCATAGTGCGCGACGTATCCGAGCAGCTATGACGATTCGTCAGTGAGGGCCAACCCGGATGTCGGCATACGCTTGAGAAACTGTCATAAAACTACATTATGTGGCATGAATGCGATTAGTGTACACATTTATTCAGAAAATGCCACTCATAGAGCCACACTTTGTAGGGCCATATGACTATGCAAGCCGAACGGCAATCCGTCGTGCGATGCAATTCTGACGGAGGATCAGTTGGAGGGGAGCCTGTATGATCATCTGAACAAAGTTGATTGATCCTCGGGCTCGCAAGGATTGCAGCGGAGACACCAGAACTTTGACTTACAGAGGGTATCAACAACGAACGGCGTGGCTAGAAGGGTCCGAGATCCTCTATAAGGCGGTGAAATGCGATTGCTCGCATATTTTCCGCCAATTCAAATGAGTGATTGCCTGCGTGGATGAGGTGGAGACGTTCTAGCTGGAGGTCTGCAAGCGCTGTGTGCATGGAAGCAGTTGCCTTGGGCGAAGAGGTGCGCTTGAATTCGAAGCCCCAGCGACTTTGTCCACGGTTGATCAACAAGTCAAGTTCGGCGCCACTGTGAGTAGCCCAGAAGGAGCATTCATTCGCTCGGGCACCGAGGTGCGCGATGACTTGGGACATGGCAAAGCCTTCCCAAGACGCACCGAGCTTTGGATGGGATTCAAGGTTGCGTTGGCTGTCAATACCAAGCAAGGCATGCAGCATTCCTGAATCAGCGAGATAAACTCTTGGTGCCTTGACTTGCCGTTTCTTGAGGTTTTCGTACCAAGGCTGCACCTGCCGGACGACCAAGGCGGAGGTGAGAACACCTAGGTAGTGGCGAATGCTTGTAGGGCTCACGCCGAAACTGCGAGCAAATTCAGAGGCATTCCAGACTTGACCGTGATAGTGGGCGAGCATAGTCCAAAATCGCAGCAGGGTGGGGGCACTGATCTGAATACCAAGTTGCGGAATGTCTCTCTCGAGAAAAGTGCCTATAAAATCTTGCCGCCAGTTCCAACTCACTTCTTCGGTGGCTGCGAGATAGGACGCGGGAAAGCCACCTCGAATCCACAGCTTTGAGTGGTTCTCCACGCCAATTTCGGCCAACTCGAAGCCCTCGAGCCTGTGGGTTGCGAGGCGCCCCGCCAAGGTCTCGCTACCCTGCCTTAACAATTCCGGAGATGCACTACCCAGGACGAGGAATCGAGTCCGAGTTGGTCGCCTGTCCGCAAGTACTCGGAGCAACGGAAACAGGTTGGGCAAGCGTTGGATTTCGTCCAGGACGACAAGCCCGGTGAGAGGCTCCAATGCCAATTCAGGGTCGGCAAGCCGAGCAAGGTCGCTTGGACGTTCTAAGTCGAAGAAATGGCAAGGCTCAGGCCATTGACCTTGCAATTGCGTGGCGAGTGTCGTTTTGCCGACTTGTCTGGCTCCGATGATTGCGACGACAGGATTGTGTTCCAAGAGCCAGCGCAATCGCGTGAGGTGCTGTGTACGCTCGATCATGTGCAAATCATGCATGAAAAATGAAAGGTGACCTTTCAGATTTCATGTTTTTTTGAGTGAGATCGACCGTTAGAAGAAGTAACTCCCCCCATTTGCGACCAATACCGACCCTGTACACATGATCGAGGCATCGCTCGCGAGCCAACAGACCGCCTGCGCGATTTCCTCTGGCTCAGCCATGCGCCCCAAGGGAATCGCGCTCTCCATGCTCTTGATCCACTCTTCGGGAATGCCATCCATGATTGGTGTGTTGGTTGGGCCGGGTGCGACCGCATTGACGCGTATGCGCCGTGAACCAAGTTCGCGAGCAAGGCCGCGCGTGAATCCAACAATCGCTGACTTGCTGGTGACGTAGTGAAGAGGACCTTCGCCGGACTGGGCGGAGGTCGATGTCATGCTGATGATCGAACCGGAGATATTGGCGTTGGCCATGGAACGCACCGCCGCGCGCGTGCAGTAGAAGACACCGTCGAGATTTACTGCCAACACGCTTCGCCAGCCTTCGTCTTGCATGTGGACGAGATGATCGACGTGGGATTCAGGCTCACCTCCGGCTTCGACTTCGGCGTTGCGC
>CAZNYE010000210.1:0-2920 GCA_964577185.1 uncultured Pseudomonadales bacterium
ATGCTGCACAATGACACCTTTTGGTGATCTGTTCCGCCAGCGCATTTATGGATTGGTTGCTGCTCATTTTCACCTGCCTGCTCGTCGGCGCCGCATCCGGCTTCATCGCGGGCCTGCTTGGCGTGGGTGGCGGTCTCATCATAGTGCCAGCGCTGATACTGGTGTTTGATGCCATGGGGCAGAGCGGGGGACTATTCCCTGTGGGCAGCATCACCACCCTGGTGGCGGTGGCCACATCCCTGGCCTGCGTGATGGTCACCACGGGACTATCCGGATTCGCGCAGCTTCGCCGTGGCCACGTCCACGCGCTCGCAGTGCGCCGCTGGGCACCCTTTCTGATGCTCGGCGGCGCCCTGAGCGGCTTGGCGGCCCCTGCACTTCCGGAGGCTGCTATTCGGCTCTTCATTGCCACGCTTGTATTGACTGTCGCCATTATATTGTCTACCCGATGGACTCCAGAGCCGAGTCGCGCCTTTCCCGGCTCCGTCGCCAGCGGCGTGATGGGTACCGCCACGGGCTTTGCTTCCGGAATCGCAGGAATCGCCGGGGGAAACATGATGATTCCCAGCTTTCTCTACTTCAATGTGCCCATACATTCCGCCATGGGCACCTCCTCCTTTCTGGGCCCGTTCGTCGCACTTTCCGGAGTAGTGGGATACACATTGCGCGGCTGGAGCGACACCGCGGGCGACCCAATGCTATTTGGCTACATCCACCTGCCGGCATTTGTCGCCGTCACCGCCGCCTGTGTCTTCTTTGCCCCCATGGGCGTGCGTTTCGCGCACCGCCGCAGCCCTGCAATCCTGCGTCGGCTGCTGGTGATATTCATGGCGCTGGCCTCGGTGCGAATGGGCTTCTCCGCAATTGATGTATTCTGAGTAACTATTCCGAATTGGTAACTACTCGCCCCCCTCCGTTGACACTATGGGAACTAGTCGCTATGTCACCTCTGATGATCTGCACACCCAATCTCTGTGTCCACAATCGGGCGGTGTCCTATGGTGTCAAGGGAGGGGGGCGCGTAGTTACCCGAATTGTCTGAATTCAACGTGGCTGCTTGAAATGTCTGAATATCGTATTGAAAGAGATAGTCTTGGCGAACTTCGCGTGCCCCAGCATGCCTTGTTCGGCGCCCAAACCATGCGCGCGGTGAACAATTTCAAGATAAGCGGCCAAGTTATGCCAGCGGAGTTTATTCGCGCCGTCTGCATGATTAAGAATGCTGCCGCCATGGCCAATCTAGAATTGGGGCTCATCGATGAGCGCCATGCCAAGGCCATATGTGAGGCCAGCGAGCAAGCCGCGAGCCTAGAGAATCTCGCGCAGCACTTTCCGGTGGATGTCTTTCAAACCGGCTCCGGCACAAGTTCCAACATGAATGCCAATGAGGTGATTGCCAACCTCGCCAGGCAGTCGAGCGGGCTGGAAATCAGCCCGAACGACCATGTCAACATGAGTCAGAGCAGCAACGACACCATTCCAAGCGCCATCCACGTTTCTGCCGCGATTGCCATCACGCACCATCTCTTGCCCGCGCTTGAGTCATTGAGCGAGGCCATCGATGAGCGTGCGCAAGAATTCACCGACGTGACCAAGACCGGCCGCACGCACCTCATGGATGCCATGCCGATATCTCTGCAACAAGAGCTTGGCGGCTGGACAGCTCAACTGGACAGCAACGTACAGCGAATCCAGTCCTGCATGCCGCGATTGCTGCGCCTCGCCCAGGGAGGAACCGCTGTTGGAACCGGCGTCAACGCACATGCCAAGTTCGCTGAACGCTTCGCCGCGGCCCTTTCTCAACTCACGGGGCTCGGCTTCGCCCCCGCTGAGAATTTCTTTGCAGCCATAGGCACCCAGGATACGGCCGTGGAGACATCCGGCGCGCTGAAAACCCTTGCCGTGAGCTTGATGAAGATCTCCAATGACCTCAGATGGATGAATAGCGGCCCGCTAGCGGGGCTTGGGGAAATCGAATTGCCCGCGCTTCAGCCCGGGAGCAGCATCATGCCGGGCAAAGTCAATCCGGTGATTCCCGAGGCAATCACCATGGTGTGCGCACAAGTCATCGGCAATGATGCCGCAATCACTATCGGTGGTCAGTCGGGCAACTTTCAGTTGAATGTGATGTTGCCCTTGATCGCGTATAACCTTTTACAAAATATTGATATCTTAGGCAATGCCTGCCATGCGTTGGCAAACCTTGCGATTCGCGGATTCAGCCTCAAGTCCGAGTCAATCGAAGCGCCACTTTCCAAGAACCCCATTCTTGTCACCGCCTTGAACCCAGTCATCGGCTACTTGCGCGCCGCCGAAATCGCTAAGACAGCCTACGCCCAAGGGCGGCCGATTCGCGAGGTCGCCGCTGAAATGACAGACTTGGATGCAGCTCGCCTTGAAGAGATCCTCGATCCTAGCCGCCTGACCCGAGGCGGGATTGAGTCTTCGTGACTCTCCAAGAGGACAGCGTGTCGACACATCGCAATATTGAACTGCGGGATCCAGCCGGTTGCCTCGCGCCGTGAACACCGAAGAGGGGCAACAAGCGGAGAATCAGGCGACCACACTCAACCCCAGATCGCGTAGAAACCTGCGCTGGGAACAGTTCACAGAACTCTCGATACCCGCGAGCTTTGCGCTGCTCGAAGGCAGCTTCTGTGCAATCTTGGCCGACAAAATGTTCGATGCACCGGGATGGGTGCTGGCACTCCTCACTTCCGCCCCCATGTGGGCGAATCTGTCGAGCGTGGTGTGGAATCCAATTGTTCGTGGGCTTCCCAAGGTGCCGAGCATCCTCGTCCTGCAAGCCCTGACGCTTGCTTGTCTTGGAGGCATCGCTTTGCTGCCGCAGGGCAACCTAGGCTTGCTCATGCTGGTCTCATCCATGGTGATGGGTCGGCTCCTTATCTCGGGGATCATC
>CAZNYE010000211.1:0-15875 GCA_964577185.1 uncultured Pseudomonadales bacterium
GCCGGACCCGGCATGTTGATGCGCCTGCCGACAGGCGGCTCGGTCGATGTCAACCCCTCCTGGTCGGTGTTTCTAGACGAATCGGGCCGAACTGTTTCCGACGGTGCCGGCCTGCGCCTGCGCCTGCGGCAACCCTTGCTGCGCGGCGGTGGGTTGAAGGTCGGCAGGGCACCGGTGAGCCTCGCGCGAATCGCCGAAGCGGGGAACATGCTATCGTTCGAGGCGGCGACCATGGATGTTGTCACCGCAGTCATCTACCGGTATCGCGCCGTGATCGAGGCGGAGCGACGGGAAGTGATCGATCAGGGCGCGCTTCGGCGAAGTCTGGACACGCTGGCGGTAAACCAAGCGCTCATTGAAACCGGACGGATGGCGGACACGGCCATCGCCGAGACGGAGGCCGAGATCGCCCGCCGAGAATTGGCGCTCACGCGAAGCCGGGATCTGCGTGACAACGCACACCGCGACCTCAACGTGCTACTGAACCTAGACGCTGGTGTACGCGTGATTCCCACCCAACAGGCCATCGTCGATGAGCGCGCCACAGCGCCGGACTTAAGCACCGTCCTCGCGCTCGCGCAAGAAGGTCACACGGCCTACCGGCGGGCATTACTCAATGTCGAGCGCACCGAGCTCGGCGCGTCCTTGGCGGAGAACGACATGCTCTGGGATGTGAGCTTCACCGCCGATATCGAACTGCGCCGCACCGGATCACGAGGAGGCTTTCAGAAATCGCTCGTGCGCGACTTGACCCGCCCGTATTCCTTGGGAGTCGCCCTGTCCATTCCAGTCGGGGATGCGGCCACCAAGGCCCGGCGCCGTGCGCGGCTCGCGGCGCGGACGGCGACACTCCAGGCCGAGCAGGCACTCGCGAGCACCCTCCGAGAGATGGAAACAGACGTGCAGAACGGCGTACGGGCGATCCGTGTCGGACTGCGCGAAGTAGAACTCGCGCAACGCGCTCTCGAACTCGCGGCCACAAAGCTAGAGGTCGAGCAAGAGAAACTGCGCCTCGGACTCTCAACAAATTTCAAGGTCACGCAGTTCCAATCAGACCTAGTGCAGGCGCAGGTGAGCGAATTGAATGCCCGCATCAACTATCTGAACGCGGTTGCCGCGCTGGACCGAACGGTGGGAGGAACGCTCGCCACCTGGAACATCGACATTGAGGCGATGCCCGAATGAGTGCGCCGACTTCTCTGCACAGCAGTATCCTCGACAACATGGACGACGGTGTCGTCGCTGTGGACCGCCGGGGAGTGATCACAAATTTCAACACCGCCGCTGGTGCCATCCTCGGAATTCCGCCCGAAGCCTGCTCGGGCCATGTCTTCGCGGATGTGTTCGTGCTCGCCGAGGGGCTCGACCAGTTCACCCAAGCGATGCTCGATGCCGTCGACAACGACGAACTCGGCCGGCGCAGCGTCGAAATCGAAGTGGACGGAGAGCGGCGTCTACTCACAGTGAGCGCATCCCATCTTCCCGCAGGAGAAGCGGATGCGCCCGGTGACGAAGCCGGCTCGGGCGGGGTCGTCGCTGTGTTCACCGACATCAGCGCCGAAATGCGCCTCAGGGAGACCGTGGAAAGACAGTACTCCGAACTGCAGCAAGCGTACCGGGCAACGGATGAAGCCAACGCGGAGCTCTCCGAGGCACTGCGAAAGGGACAAACCATCCGCATCCTGGCCACCGCCGCTGTCATCGCCGTGGCCGTTGCGATCGGCTGGTATGCGTGGGATGCCGGGTCGCCGGGCCAAGAGGCCGTTTCAGCTCAGGGAGCCAGCGAGGAATCCGTGCTGTTCACGGTAAACCCCCAGCGCGTCGTTTCCGAATTGACCGTGCCCGGCCGGCTCGAACCACGCCGTGAAACCGACGTGCAAAGCCCCGTGGACGGCACCGTGACCATCATGCACTTTCGCTACGGCGACACCGTGGAGAAAAACAAACTGCTCTTGGAGATCGACCCCACGGCCGCACTCCGCGAACGACGCTCGATTCGGGCGCGACACATTGAAGCCGAGCGGCAACTGCAGGAGTTGGAAGCCTGGGAAAACAGCCGCACAGTGGCCACCGCCCGTCGTTCACTCGCCCGCGTGGAACGCGCCCTGCAGCAACAACGCCATGTGCTCAGCGAGACCGAATTCCTTCGTGAGCGGGGCATCGTGCCAAGGTCCGAACTCGATGCCGCCCAGGAACGCTATGAGAGTCTGCAACTCGATGTCGAGGCCGCTCAGCAGGATCTCGCCGAAGCGCGGCGAACAGGCGATGCCGAGGCGCTGGAAGCCGCGCGTCTCGAGTTTCGCAACCTTGACGAGGAACTGCGCGACCTCGATCTCGCGATCACCGGCGCGAGCGTGCGCGCACCGGTCGCCGGCGTGGTGTTGCGCCCTCCCGCGAACGACGGTGGAGGCGGTCCGCTGCTAAAGGGAGCATCGGTGCGACGTGGCCAATTGCTGCTGACCGTGGCCGATGTCTCGGCGCTTTCCGTGTCCGGTCTCGTCGACGAAGTCGAAGTCGCCGACTTGCTGCCGGGACAGTCCGTCGCGGTCACGGCCGACGCGCTGCCGGGGGTCGAGCTCGCGGGCAGAGTCGCCAATGTCGCCGCCCAAGCGCAGAATGCAGACGGGCCGCCGGGTCAGCCCGCCCTGTTCCCGGTCGTCGCGGCGCTCGACGACATCGACACTGGTGTGCGCGACAACCTGCGACTTGGCATGTCGGTGGACCTGCGGGTGGTGACGACCGACCGCGACGATGCGCTGCTCGTGCCGATCGGCGCCGTGCGGGTAGGCGTGGACGGCGCAACCGTGCAGGTTCGCTCACCGACGACCGGCGAATTTTCGACCGTGGCTGTGGAGACCGGTGGCACGACCCCCAGTGCTGTCGAAATCCTTGCTGGCATCAAGCCCGGAGACGAACTCTTGCTGCGCGGCCCGTCGCCGACGCTGGACAATCGTCCCTGAGTCCGAACAGTTCCAGCCTCCGATCCTTGAATAGCCCCGTATGACAACCTCAGCCGACACGCTCCACGGGATGGTGGCGGATGGAACCGCGAGCGATCATCGCCCGGGGCCGCACGATATCGTGCTTCGATTGCGCGATGTGCACAAGTCTTATCCCCTCGGCCCGGTTCGCGTGGACGTGCTCAAGGGTGTTGACCTCACGGTGCAGCGAGGTGAACTGCTGTCGATCATGGGCCCATCCGGCTGCGGCAAGTCGACGCTGATGAATATCGCCGGGCTGTTGGATAGGCCGACGAGCGGAGCCTGTCTTCTCCAGGGCCGCGATGCCGCGCAGATGCCCGATGACGAACGCACGGCCATGCGCAACGCGCACATCGGCTTCGTGTTCCAGTCATTCCACCTACTACCCCGCCTCACGGCGGCAGAGAACGCGGGCTTGCCACTCGTCTACCGAGGAGTGGCTGACCCAGAGATCCGCGAGCGTGCCCTTGAAGCACTCGATCAGGTCGGCATGGCAGACCGAAGCGGACATCTCCCGAATCAACTATCCGGTGGACAGCAGCAACGCGTCGCTTTGGCAAGGGCGCTTGTCGGCAACCCTGTTGTGGTACTCGCCGACGAACCAACCGGTGCGCTCGACCCGCAGACGGGGCAAGAAGTCATGGCGATGTTCGATGCGCTTTGCGGCGGACAGGATGTCGCGGTGATTATCGTCACGCACAGTGCCGAGGTCGCGGCGCGCTGCCACCGCCAAACCCGAGTGGAGCAGGGACTGCTCGTCGAGACCCCGACGAGTATGAGCCAATCGGTCGGCATCGACGAAGGTATGGCACTATGACAGAGGCCGGTTCGTCACATCAGCGCACGCGCCAACCCCCCGCTCTCACCAGTGCCACGGCGCTGGCATCACGCCTACGTGCCAATGCCAAGGAGGCGGCGGCGAGTCTGCGCTCCATGCTGGCGCGTAGTGCCCTCGCGCTGGTGGGCATCGTGGTAGGCATCGGCGCGGTCATCGCGATGGTCTCAACCGGGCAAATCGTCAAGGAGGAGTCTTTGAAACAATTCCGCGAACTTGGCACCGACATCGTCACGGTCCGAAGGCAGTTCACGCGGGTGCGCGGGCGGGCGCTGGACCTCTCCCTCCCCGACGTGCTGGGGATGGCCCCGGGCATCCCGACCATCGAATCAGCCGCCGCGGCCGTGGATTCGAATTCGCCGACCCGATACCGAGGCCAGTTGATTGCTGAAGGCGCCGTATTCGGTGTGACGGGCGCATTCTTTGAACTAAGCAAACTGCCATTGGCGCAAGGCCGCCTGGTTTCAGACCTAGACCGCCATAGTTTCTACTGTGTCGTAGGTGCCGGCATAGCGCGCGGCGTTCGCGAGGCGGGCTCGGCATCCGTGCTCGGCGAGTCTATCCGCGTCTTCGGGCGCCTGTGCACCATCGTTGGAGTCCTTGAGTCCGTACCGCCCCTTGCCATCGGACGGCAGCTTGCTCCGGACCAAACCGTGTTCCTGCCGATTTCAGCGGTGATGCGCGCCTCCGGAGCAAAAATCCGCGAGGCCGTCGCTCGAATGCACGATGACGTGCCGCCGGAAGCAGCCAGGCAAGAGGTCGAAAGATATTTCCAGCAGGTGCGACCCGAACTGCCTATCACCGCCAATACGGCGAGTCAGCTCATCGCGCGCATGCGCAGCCAGGGACAGTTGTTCGCGCTTCTGCTCGGCGCCATCGCGGCCATCTCGCTCGTCGTTGGCGGTGTCGGCGTGATGAACGTCATGCTCATGTCCGTGCGCGAGCGCCGCACCGAGATCGGGCTGCGCCGTGCGATTGGCGCCCGCAGGAGTGATGTACGGCAGCAGTTCGTGGTCGAGTCGGCGGCGCTGTGCCTTGCCGGAGGCACACTTGGCGTGGCGCTTGGCATCGCCGTGGCCTGGGGAATCTGCCGGTTCGCGGGATGGCCGTTCTCAATCTCGACTACCGCCGTCCTGGCGGGAGTTTCGGTAGCCACTGCGGTCGGCATCTTCTTCGGCCTGTATCCCGCGCATCGCGCCTCGCAGCTCGACCCCATTGAAGCGCTGCGGAGCTAAATGAAGTATCTGGTTAGCGCCTGACACAAATCTGGCCAGACGCGTTGCAAACATCAAACGTCGCCCACCTAGAACCTTGCTTCGCCGGTTGGCAGCAAAGCGGGCAAGCCGTTGAGGATGTCAGTGCCAAAAGCAGATGGGTTGAAAGGTGAGCCTTTTGCGGAGCAGTGCTCCGCAAAAGGCTCAGGGGCTGACATCTTGTCAGCCCCTGAGCCCGGTGGCGAAGGAGGCGCCCGTGGCAGGGAGCCTCCAACTATCTCACAACGAAGCCTCACCCCTGAGCTATCAGCAACCTCCGCGAGGCCCTTGCGGACCTCGCGCATTTCTAGAATTGGCGAAGTGTTGGTTGCGGTCTTAGCCGTCTGCCGTCAGTGCGCCAACGATACGCAACACCGCGCGTGTGACCACAGCAGATAAGGCCGCCACCGCAAGCCCGTCAACAATGCCGTCAAGAAAGCCTCCAATTGCTTGGATATTTGACAGCACATCCATTTCACCAGCAGCGGCGAGCGCGATCGCACCAACTGCGAAGGAGGTGGCATCGTCTTCGCTCACACCCATGTAGCCGTGAACGAGACCAAGCACGACCAAGGCCAGCAAAACGATATCATTCGGCACAGCCGGAATGACGTTCAATATAGCCGCAAGCGCAACCAAGCCAACAATTACCTTTCCTGCCATTGTCTTTTCCCTCGTGTATGACATTCAAAAGAAAGCCCGTCATCAACTTTCAGCCTTTCGGCCCCTAGTCAATAGACGGGCATGCGACTGAATATACCACATTTGCTGACGCAAAAAGGGGTTCTCGTTGCGAAAAATTTGAGAGATAGTCGAAATTTCCGCCGAGACACCTGCGCAATGCCGAGATACGCACTTTGTGCTCCGCCGCTCTGATGGCTATACGGCTACACTAATGGCACTCCGCCAAAGGTCATCAACCGGATGCTTGCATACGAATCCGCAACCTCCCTCTTGAGAAGGCTCCACCGCCGGCACATCAGTGCTCGTGAACTGCTTGAATATTTCCTAAAGCGCATCGAGACTTATGATCAGAAGATTAACGCGGTAGTTCATTTGGATCTGGAACGTGCGAGGGACTCCGCGGACATGCCTCAAGGAAAACTGGCCGCTTTGCCCATGACCGTGAAGGAAGGCTTTCAAATGACTGGCACCCCAACCACCTGGGGCATTCCCGCGTTCAAAGACAACATCACAGCCGAAGATGCGGTCGTTGTAAAACGACTGCGCGAGGCCGGTGCGGTGGTGTTCGGCAAAACCAATGTGCCTCTCGACCTCGCCGATCTTCAGAGCTACAACGACATCTATGGGACAACCAACAATCCTTATGATCTCGACCGTACACCCGGCGGCTCGTCCGGAGGCAGCGCCGCTGCATTGGCGGCGGGTTTCACGACACTTGAGATGGGTTCAGATATCGGCGGCTCAATTCGCAATCCAGCGCACTGCTGCGGACTCTTTGGACACAAGCCAACCTGGGAGCTCATTCCTTCGCGTGGACACGCACTGCCAGGCGGCCTGGCCCCACCCGACATCGCGGTGGTTGGGCCGCTGGCAAGGAGTGCGGAGGATCTTGAGCTTGCCCTGAGTATGCTGGCACATCCAGACGAGCTGGCCCGGGGTGTGCGATACGACCTGCCGACATTGGGGGAACGCAGGCTCAAGGACCTACGTGTCGCCGTATGGTGCAATGACGACCTCTGTCCCGTGAATTCAGAAACCGAATCGCGCGTGCACTTGGTGGCCGAAGTTCTGCGCAAAGCGGGCGCCAAGGTCGATTACGAGGCACGTCCGGATGTCGGCGTAAGGGCTATTTGGCACCAATACCGAAGCCTCTTAGATTCCTTCCTCGGCGGGTCGGTGCCAAGGTCGCTCTACCAGTCGAGATTGCAGGGAGCTGCTGCTCTCAGTGATGATGACCAGAGTGACACCGCCACGACCATGCGCGCTTTGGTGATGTCCCACTACGAGTGGCTGCGTCACAACAATCAGCGCACGGTCATCCGCTGGTCCTACCATGAGTTTTTCAAGGACTTCGACGTTATCCTGAAACCAGTTCTTCCAACCGCTGCCTTCAAGCACGACCATCGACCTTTCTCAGAAAGAAGCATCGACGTCGATGGAAAGGCGCTTCCCTACTTCAGGCAGATTTTCTGGGCGGGCATATCAGGTGTCGCCTGCTTGCCTTCAACCGTCGTTCCAACCGGGTTGAACGACCAAGGCCTGCCGATCGGCATACAAATTGTCGGCGCGGAGTACGGTGACCTCATCACCATAGGTGTGGCGCGTATGCTCGAAAGCGAGGGCCTTGGCTTCACGCCACCAGAAGGCTATCCAGATCCTTGATAGAGTCAATCGCGCATCCAAACGTCGCGCTCATAAAGTACTGGGGCAAACAAGACGACGCGCTTCGCATTCCGGCAACACCCTCTCTCTCAATCCCATTGCTCGCGCTCACAACCCGCGCATGCTTAGGCTTCGCAAAGGGACCCAATGACGAGGTCGTGATCTGCGGGAATCGAGACGCGAGCGGCCGAGTACTCCGATGGCTTGATGTCCTACGACAGTCTTTTGGCATAGACATTCCACCCTTGCAAGTGGAATCGATGAGCAACTTCCCAGCATCGAGCGGCCTCGCTTCATCCGCTTCCGGCTTTGCCGCACTCGTGAGGGGGCTCGATCAATTGCTTGGGCTCGAACTAGATGAGGCGATGCTGAGTAGGCTCGCAAGGCTGGGGTCTGCGTCCGCGGCTCGTTCAATAGGCCAAGACTATATGGTGCTCAATGGCAGCGCCTTGGATCATGACTCCTGGTTCGCTCGCAAGCTTCTTGACTGGCGCTCATGGCCTCTGGGGGTGAGCGTGGCGCTCTGCTCGGGAGAACCCAAACCGATCCCGTCCTCGGAGGGAATGCGCCTCGGTCGCGAGACTTCGCCAGCCTATGGCAATTGGATATCAACCAATCATCGGCTCTTCAAGAAAGCGTCGCAAGCCATTGAAGAGAAGAACTTCGAGTCCCTCGCCTGGGCTTCCAAGTGGAGCTTTTATGGCATGCTCTCGGTGATGAGGACCAGCAAGCCGCCGGTGTCATATCTCAATCAAGCATCGCATGCGGTCATTCAGGCTATTAGCGAACTCCAAGACGCCGGCGTGCAGGTCTTCTTTACTTGCGATGCTGGAGCCCAGGTCAAGTGCGTCTACCTGCCAGAATATGAACAGGTCGTCAAGTCGCGGTTGATGCGCGTTCCAAGAGTACTCGAAGTACGCCGAGCCTGTCCCTGATCGCGGTCGGTTCGAAGTGCATCAAGACTCCCGCAACCCAATGCAACCCAATAGAGTGTTGGCCCGCGCTCCCGGGAAGCTGCTCATAGCAGGAGAATTTGCAGTCCTGGAGGGCGCGCCCGCACTGGTTGTTGCGATCAATAGATACGCCCGAGCCAAGGTATCCGGGGTGCCCCTTGATGGCCGGAAGGCACCAAGCCCTCTGCATCTGGCGGTAGCCGAATCGCTCCATGTGAGCACTTCCGAAGTGAGTCGATTGCATATCGATACGCGCACCATGTTTCACCAGGGAAACAAGCTGGGTCTTGGCTCAAGTTCAGCCGCTTGCGTCGCGGCGGTGGCAGCGCTGAGCGAGGTATCCAATTCAATAGACCAGACGTTTGAACTGGCCTTGGATGCGCACCGGCGATTTCAATCCGGACTCGGCAGTGGCTACGATGTCGCGGCCTCGACCTACGGCGGCGCACTTATCTACGTTCAAGGCGCACACCCCATGCGCGTGAATCTTCCCGCTGGTCTATTCTGGAAAGCCTTCTCGTGGAATCGCTCCGCAAGCACACCCCAAGCAATCGAACGCTGGCGGCACGTGCGTAACCATGGCCAGCTATTGGAGGCAGCGTTCAAGCTGCCTAAATCGATTCAAACCGGCGCGGTAGATCTGTTCGATTCGATCTGTGAATTCCAACAGCGCCTGCTAGCCTTGGACCACGCCTACTCCCTGGGCATTGCCAACGCAGAACAACATTTACTGGCAGCAAGGGCGCAAGCCCTTGCTGCCGAGCACCGAGTTCTATTCAAGCAGTCGGGTGCCGGAGGAGGAGACGTGAGCATCGCTCTCTCAACGTCCACCGAAGCCCTGCGAGCTTTTTCCGACATTGCCGTACAATCGGGGCTAGACCCCCTCGAATTAGAAGTTGACATGCAAGGTGTCGTCCGTGAATGACCCGCTCACCACAGCCAGACAGCGCCCTTCATCGCGCATTCCGGACTTCTTCAAACTGTCTGTTGCGGAACGTACACGAACCCTCAAGGCGCTCGGCCACCTCGATGATGATGATGTCGCCACGTTGAGCGAGGCAGGACTGCAGGTCGGCCGTGCGGACGGCATGATCGAAAACGTCATCGGCGTCTTTGGCCTCCCGCTTGGACTGGGACTCAACTTCCTCATTAACGGCACCGATTATGTCGTGCCGCTTGTGGTCGAAGAACCCTCGATCGTGGCGGGGCTGAGTTCGGCGGCGCGATTGGCAAGGCTTTCCGGAGGCTTCACTGCCAAGGCATCTGACCCTCTGCTGGTCGGTCAGGTGCAGGTGGTGGAAATGTCCGACGCTGCACAAGCTCGGGACAAGCTCAATGAGCGCAAAGATGAGATCATCGGACTCGCCAACAGCCTGCATCCCAAGATGCTGGCTCGAGGCGGCGGGGCGCGAGACATTGAAATCCACAATCACCAAACCGATTCGGGTGAGATGCTGGTTGTGCACTTGATCGTCGATACGCGCGAGGCCATGGGTGCCAACCTGGTGAATACCATGTGCGAAGGCATAGCGTCGCTCGTAGAATCGATCACCTCTGGACGGGTGTTCCTGCGCATACTCTCAAACCTCGCGGACCGAGCCTTGGTAAGGGTCTCGGCCGTGTTCAGCGAGAAGAACCTAGAAGGTAAGGGATACAGCGGGGCGCAGGTGAGAGACGGTGTCATACTTGCCAATGATCTGGCACTCGCCGACCCCTACAGGGCAACCACTCACAATAAGGGCATCATGAACGGGGTCGATGCCGTCGCAATCGCCACAGGCAATGATTGGCGTTCCATTGAGGCGGCGGCACATGCCTATGCGGCGCGAACCGGCCGCTATCAGGCGCTCACCAAGTGGTACAAATCCTCTGATGGCGACCTTGCCGGCGAGCTTTGCATGCCCATGAAGGTTGGCACGGTCGGGGGCTCGCTCGAATCAAATCCACTGACGAAGCTTGTCCACCGCCTGCTTGGCGACCCGGATGCACGCACACTGGCTGAAATCTTCGGGGCGGTGGGCCTTGCGCAGAATTTCGCGGCCATTCGCGCGCTCTCCACAGTTGGCATACAACAAGGTCATATGACGCTGCACGCGCGCAGCGTCGCAATGAGCGCGGGCGTGCCACCCGAACACTTCGATCAAGTCGTGGACGAACTCATCGAGTCCGAGGAGATCAAGGTATGGAGAGCGGAGGAAATCCTGAAATCCCTACAACACGCCGCTTCGAACAGGCCTTCCGCCAAGACCGTCGCAAAAGCCCGCGAAACTCATCAGAAAGAACCACGCAGCCACGCGAATGGAAAGATCGTGCTCATGGGCGAGCATGCGGTGGTGTACGGCAGGCACGCGCTCGCTTCGCCGATACCGCTTGCGGTTGAAGCGCGCGTCAAGGACACCTCTAGCGGCATACAGCTCTTGATCCCGCGCTGGAACATCGAGCAGCGTGTTCCCTCTCTCGAAGAACATCCACAAGGGGCCATAGGCATCCTGGCCTTGGTGCTGCGTCAACTACGCCTAGAATCAAAACCCATGATCATCGAGGTGTTTCCAGCCGTACCCAAGGCGATGGGCCTCGGCGGTTCAGCCGCGCTCGCTGTAGCGGTAATTCGCGCACTCGACATGCATTACGCTCTCGGCCTCAGTGATGAACAGGTCAACCAACTCGCGTTCGAGTGTGAGACTGCCGCGCATGGCAAACCCTCTGGGATAGACAACACGGTCGCGACCTACGGGAAAACCTTGCTATTTCATTCCGAGGATGGGCTACCACGCTATTCTGAAGTCAGTCCCGCCGAACCAATTCCATTGCTCGTTGGCATTTCCGGGCGGGAGAGTCTCACCGCGAAAATGTTGTCAGAAGTCGCCGTCGCCCGCGAAAAGAGTCCGTCTGCCTACGAGCGTATTTTTGATCAAATGGAGTCTCTCACCATGAGTTCCGTAAGCGCCATCACAAGTGGCGACTTTGAATCCCTGGGCGCGTCCATGAATCTCTGCCACGGACTCTTGAACGGCCTGCAGGTATCTTCACCAGAAATCGAACGCATGGTGCATGTGAGTCGCAAGGCAGGGGCCTTGGGTGCGAAAGTAACCGGTGGCGGCGGGGGTGGCTCCATGATCGCGCTCGCGCCTGATCGGCAGAGGCAGGTCGCCAATGCGCTTGAAGAACTCGGCTACGAAACCTTCAACCTAAACGTTGAATAGCTCATGCAACTCTGGTTGTGGCTGCGAACTCCCACCTTGTACGACCGTCTGAGCGTCGATTCGGCAACGATTTAGTCGAATCTGTGGCGTACCGAGCACTTCAAATGGGAGTTTGCAGCCATAATGAGAACTGCTGCCATAGCTTTCATCCAAGTGCACCGTGCCACTAAGAAACCGCAGAATCCGGTGATTTGCAGGCTCGCTTACCCAGCGCCGCACCCAGAAGTGTCCTCGGACTCTGAGTTGCTGGTACTTGTGGATCCGCTGGATCAAGAGTTGGGGGCGCTCAGCAAAGATGCCTGCCATGATGGCGATGGTGTCCTGCACCGCGCCTTTTCGGTGTTCTTGTTCAATGAGCGAGAAGAACTGCTCATCCAACAACGCAGCCAGACCAAACGCCTTTGGCCAGGCTATTGGGCCAACTCCTGCTGCTCCCATCCGCTTGCCGGCGAGAAGATGTCCGATGCCGTGCAGCGGCGAGTAGAGCAGGAACTTGGACTTCAGGTAGCACCCGAATTCATCTTCAAGTTCGAGTACCAAGCAGGCTTTGGCGACGCTGGCAGCGAACACGAACTATGTCACGTTTTTGTCGCCCACAGCGTACAACAACCAAAGGTCAACGCCAATGAGGTTCAGGCGTGGAGGTGGATAGGAATAGACCAATTGAGTACAGAACTCGAAGAGCATCCGCATGTCTTCACGCCCTGGCTCAAGCTCGAATGGCCAAAATTACTGGAGTGCGACCAAGTCTGAACTCACCGACCTGTCCACCGAGATTATCGCGGCCAGGCTTAACCGCTACCGGCGAACAAATGGCTACAACCTCGCGGATCAATGCGCGACAGTTCGTTGGACTAGCATCACGGGGCTACGGAATCGGCCGTAGGGGGCAGAGATTTCTACCCGAAGACACCAAGGCGCCAGATATTTCCTATCGCGAGCAGATGAGTTATTCGGTTGGTGAAATTTCCCCGTAGCAAACCCTTCCATCGGCTATTGCGTGAACGATGCCGCATACGTTGGGAGTCGTCAGCTTGCGGGCAAGGTGCTATTCACGGCCAAGACAAACAACGTGCCCAATAGCGACAGTGTCACCGTTGTAAGGGTCGCGAACACCCAGCGCCGCGTCTGTGAGAGGTCAGACCGTAGGCTCGACAAGCTCGACTCGAGCCGTGATTCAAATCTTGCACGTTGTTCCCTATCTTCGGCACGAGCGCGTTCCCGACTAGCCAAGTCCTCGGCGCGGATGCGCGCCCGCTCTTCCCTGTCCTCCTAGGACGACGTAGCTGTTGTGGGCGCATGACCGAATGACCCATGCCGTCTCGCGCCACCGACACCGTCAGTGACGGTTCCTCCATGTTCTGACCAAGTCCATCCATGGACTTGGTCAGATTTGCGAAACAGATATTTTTGCGAAAGCAAAAATATCCGCGGCACTTCCATGTGTCGCACGGGAAGCTCTGTTAGTCAGCGCTTCCCGTGCGACACCGCCCGACTCAACGCCTTCTCCGCGAGGCCCACAACCAGGTCTAGCTTGTGTCTGTTCCTGCTCATGGGCGTGGCGCCACGAACTGTTGCCAATGCCGCCTCGCGAATGAGCGCATCTGTTGGCTCACGATTGACAAGTATCCGTTCCGCGATATGCGCCCTCTCCGGCAGGGGTGAAACCGAACCGAGGGATAGCCTTGCACGCGTGATCAGACCACGATATAGGCGCAGACTCACTGCCACCGAGGCTTCAGCGAAGTGAGTTTGTTGAAGCGAGAACCTTTCAAACGCAGTCCTTCTTGACGAGGACGACAGGGGGAGCTCAATAGCCAGCAGCAATTCATCCGGATCCAGATTGGGTTCGCCGGGTCCGCGGTAGAAGGATTGAACATTGGTTCGACGTTCGCTGGTGAAGGAGCCAATCACAAGTTCCGCGTCGAGCACGTCCAATATGGGTGCCAGATCCGAGGGACAGGGGGAGGGACAAGGTCCATTGCCCATAATCGAATGCTGTCGATTGTCACCTGCCAGTGCGAAGCAGGGACAGCCGGGTCCCTGCGACTTGTGACAAGGAAAGGCATTGCGAAAATACCAGCACTGCTTCTCCTGACAGAGATTGCCGCCGACCGTCGCCATGTTGCGCACCTGGGGAGTCGCAATCGCTCCGATGACCTGCGCCAGCACCGGGAAGAGCGCATTGACCTGTTCATGCTTCGCGACCTGGATCAAACCAGCACCAGCGCCAATTCGAAGACAATTGTTGGTCTGCTCGATGCGCTTGAGCTCCTTGATGCCCGAAATGTCCACCACGAGTGCTGGGCGATAGACGCCTTGGTTGATGCCAGCCTGTAACTCCGTGCCTCCAGCGCGGATTTTGACTGGTATCTGGCTCTTAAGCAGGATTTCAAGCACTTCATTCAAGGTTTCAGCAAGTAGGTAGTCGTACTTCGCACCCGGGCGCTCCAGCGGAGGGAATTTGGCAAAAAGCTTCTGCTTGACCGGAAACACCAGCCTTGGATACAGGGTGCTCGCACTGGCGCCTCGAATGTTCTTCGGACGCGTCCAAGACATGCTCGAAACTGGAGCCAAGGTACGCGTACGGTGAAGCGCGGCCAGCATTCTGTCCGCTGTGATTGGGAGTTCCCCCATCCTCACCCCTGTGGCGTCGGCGACCGCATTACCGACCGCGGCAATGGTGGCGTTCATTGCACCTTCACCCACTGCCTTGAGCCCGAAAGGTCCCGGGCTGTGATGGGATTCGATTGCGATCACTTCTATGTCCGGCACATCATCAAACCTCGGCACCCGGTAGTCCGAAAACGTGGTTGTGATTGGCCGGCCACTTTCAAGGCGGAACTCCTCCATGAGCGCCATGCCAATACCCTGCACAATCCCTTCCTGAACGCGCGCTTCGAGCGCGGACGGGTTGACGACCCTGCCAATATCTTGCGCCGCAACGACGCGCAGCACCCTCACCTTGCCGGTCAGGGGCTCCACCACAACCTCTGCGGCTTGCGCACCAAATGCGTGAGCCGGCGAGAAATTGCCATAGCCTGTGTAGGGATCGGGATGAGGTGCCGACGAATCGAACGACCCTCTACCCACGAGGGGTCCGCATCGATCAGAAACTTCCGGCAGCGCTAGTAGAACGCGCCGTGACCCCAGCAGCCGTATCCCTCGTCCATCGAAAATGATCTCCTCCCGAGCTTTGCCCAAGACGCCTGCCACAGCATTGCGAAACTCTTCAAGGAAAGATTCTGCTGCTCGCGCGACAGCCGCGCTGGTCAGAAAGATCTCCTGAGAAGCCAGGTCTCCAGCATCGCTGGAGAAGTCCGCACGCAGATGCTCGACATCGATCAGCCCAGGATCTACGCCGAGCACCTCCGCGCAGACCTGGGCAAGCATTGTGCTATGCCAAGTGCCTGCCTCGGCGATCAAGGTGCCGAGTTTGAAGCGGCCATTTTGTTGCAACTCAACACGTGCTGTTGATCTCGCGCCCTCTCCGTACAACACACCAGCGCTCGGATGCACCATGGCGGCGAGGCCCACTCCATGAAAGGGCCTGGATTCTTCACGCGCCCGCCGCCATCCGATGCGCGCGGCGACCGTTTCGAGGCAGGCGACCATTTCGCAGCCTTGAATCTCCCAGCCGAGCGGCGTGACATCGCCCGGACGAAGCGCTTGTTCGATGCGGTACACAAGAGGATCCTTGCCTAGTTTTTCGGCAAGTTGGTCCATTTGATCTTCAATCGCCCAAGTCAACTGGGGGATTCCCATTCCCGCGCAATGCCCTACCGGACTCTTATTCGTGTAGGCAAATCGGCAGTCAATATGTGCCGCCTGCACCCTGTACAAACAGGCCGTCACTTGCCTGCCGGCAATGAGGTGGGCGGGTGCAAATGCACTGTAGGCACCCATATCGAGGGTGAGTGAGCTTGAGCGCGCCAGGATGTTGCCATCGCGATCAATCGCATGCCTCACATGCATCACCGAACCAAGGTCGGTATTGCCAGTCATGAAATCCTCTTTTCGAGAAAGGCTCATTCGCACCGGATGCCCAGTTCGCATGGCAAGACAGGCCACAATGGCCTCATCTTCCCCCACATGAGATTTGCCACTCACTCCGCCACCCACCGCAATCGGCTGAATGTGCACCCTCTTCCGGTCAAGCCGCAACACCTCGGCGACTTCTGTGCGCACGATTGAGGGCGTCAAGGTGCTTGTCCAGAGGTGAAGATCACCTTTTGCAGCATCGAAGCGGGCAACCGCACAACTCGTCTCAAGGCAGGCCGGTGTGGTCATGCCGTTCCTGTAGG
>CAZNYE010000212.1:0-2675 GCA_964577185.1 uncultured Pseudomonadales bacterium
CGCCAGAGCTGGTCGAGCAACTGCTTGATGAACTTGGGCTCGATGCAGGCGTGCGGGTCGTCCTTGACTCCGAGACCATGAATCTGAAGGATGCCCTTCTCAAGCATCGAGAAATCACCGCGGCCAGCCAGCCACTACTCAAGGCCCTCGGCAAGGCGCACCCAAAACTCGAAGCACTGCGCGTGAGTCGCGACGATCTCAGGGAGCTTCTCCTCACCCATCAGGTGATCGACCTCTTGAGTAGCTATCCCATCAAATGGAGCGCACAAGAACTTGTGGACAACCTACGCGAATTGCCGCCGCGTCTGTATTCGATCGCCTCAAGCCCAGATGCGAACCTCGGGGAAGCGCATTTGACGGTCTGTGTGGTGCAATACGAGCGCTTTGGAAGACAGCATTGGGGTTCGGCCTCGAACTACATGGCCAAGGGTGCCAAGACACTCAAGGTGCACCTTGAACCCAACGAGAATTTCCGCCTTCCTTCGGACAGCCAAGCACCCATCATTATGATTGGCGCTGGCACCGGCATAGCGCCCTACAGGGCATTTGTGGAGCACCGTCGCGAACATGGGCATCAGGGCGACAATTGGCTGATCTTTGGCGAGCGCAATTTCTTTACCGACTTCCTCTATCAAGCCGAATGGCTCAGTTTTCGTGAGGAAGGCTACCTCAAGCATCTGGACCTCGCCTTTTCACGGGATGGGCCGGAGAAGGTGTACGTGCAGCACCGAATCGAGCAGCAAAGCCGACGCTTCTACGAATGGATTGAGCGGGGTGCGCACCTCTACGTGTGCGGAGACGCCAATGCTTTTGCTGGCGATGTGCATGCTGCGATTCTTAATGTGCTTGAGATGGAAGGCGGACTGACCGAAGAACGTGCTGCGGAGCGGATTTCCGAGTTGCGCGACTTCGGACGTTATCAGCGCGACGTGTACTAGTGTCCGAAGAACTCACGCAAGTCGAACACATCAAGGCGCGCAGCAATCTGTTGCGCGGCGGTATCTTGAACAGCCTGCTCGACGAGGCAACCGGTGCGCTTGCCGAACAGGACACGCACCTCGTCAAATTCCATGGGTTCTATCAACAGGATGACCGCGACCTGCGAGCCGAACGCTTGGCGCAGAAGCTCGAACCCGCGCATAGCTTCATGATCCGAATTCGTGTCCCGGGCGGTCGCGTCACACCTCAGCAATGGTTGGCAATGGACAAACTGGCGGAACGCTACGCAAACCGCGCCCTGCGACTGACGACGCGGCAGGCATTTCAACTGCATGGCGTCATCAAACACAATCTCAAAACCACCATCGCTGAAATCAACGCATGCCTACTCGACACCATCGCAGCTTGCGGTGATGTGAATCGCAACGTCATGTGTTCGGTACTGCCCGAGCTTTCTCCCTTGCACACCCAGGCATACGAGACCGCATGCAGGATAAGCACTCGCCTCACGCCGCGCACCGGTGCCTACCACGAGCTCTGGCTAGATGGCAAGAAGGTGACGGCGGACGAAAACGGCGACGAAGAACCCATCTACGGCCCAACCTATCTGCCACGAAAATTCAAGATTTCGGTCGCGATTCCGCCCGTGAATGATGTCGATGTATTTGCCCAAGACCTTGGTCTTATCGTGATCAATGAACAGGGGAGACCGGTGGGATATAACGTCACGGTCGGTGGCGGCATGGGCATGAGCCACGGAGAACCCGCCACCTATCCACGGCTCGCTGACGTGATCGGCTTTTGTGCAGTTGAAGATGCGCCTCTCGTCGCCGAGCAGGTTGTCAAGCTGCAGCGGGATTTCGGAGACCGCACCAACCGCAAGCATGCGCGCCTCAAGTACACCATAGATGATCGAGGTCTCGACTGGTTCAAGGACGAGCTCTTCAATCGCTTGGGGTTTGAACTGCCCGCCGCTCGCCCATATGAGTTCTTACGGCGCGGCGACGACATAGGATGGCGTCAGGACGAACAAGGCCGGTGGTACCTCACCCTGTTCATCCCAGAGGGAAGAGTCCAGGATGCCGACACCTACCAGCTCCGCGCGGGCTTGCGAAAGATCGCCGAATCTCACGAAGGCGACTTTCGGCTGACCCCCAATCAGAATCTCGCAATAGTGCGCATCCCTCCTAACAGACGGCCCTCGATTGAAGCGCTTCTGAAGCAACATGGTCTGGAAGCCCTTCAGTCAGTCTCACCCATGCGTCAGCAAGCGCTCGCTTGTGTCGCGCTTCCCAATTGTCCGCTCGCCTTTGCCGAAGCGGAGAGGTACCTGCCAGACTTTGCTGCCAGACTCGACGACTTGCTTTCGGCGGAAGGGCTTTCACAGGAGCCAATTTCGGTCCGTTTGAGCGGCTGCCCAAACGGCTGTTCACGACCCTATGTGGCCGAGATAGCACTGGTGGGAAAGGCACCCGGTAGCTATAACCTCATGATTGGGGGCAGCGCCCTTGGCGACCGAATGAATGAGCTGGCACTCGAAAACGCGAACGAAGCTTCCATCTTCAAATTTCTTGGGCCCATCATTGGGCGATTTGCCCGCGAGCGAACTTCCGGTGAGTCCTTTGGAGACTTCGCGCAACGAACTCTCGCAAAAGAGGAAGCCTAGACAATGAAGTCAGGCGCGGCGATTGCCCCAGACTGGGAGAAAGCAAATTGGGAAGAAGAAAACTGGGAAG
>CAZNYE010000213.1:0-7685 GCA_964577185.1 uncultured Pseudomonadales bacterium
ATCGTTCGATGCTTATGGGAAATAGTGACCTCCACGAACTTGGTGGTCATGCCGAGAAAGGCGGTCATCCACATCCAGAAAATCGCGGCTGGGCCGCCAAGAAAGATGGCAAAGGCCACGCCGCCGAGATTTCCAGTACCGACAGTTCCCGCAAGCGCGGTGGACAAGGCTTGAAAGTGGCTGGTGTCGCCGAGAGAATCCTCGGGCGTATAGCGTCCCGTGACCACCTTGCAGGCATGGCCAAAATACTTGATTTGTGGAAACTTCAGATAGAAGGTGAAGAATGCACCCACCCCAAGCAGAATGAGAGGAAACCAGAAGGCTTCCACCGTGTAGGACTCGATAAAGCGGAGAACTGCTTCAATTGCACCCAAGAGGCCCGCTAGGTCCATGAATTCAGCCTCGCTAGTCCTGCTACCGCTCTTTGAAGAGAGCCAGTCTTGTCATATGAAACAGCTCGTTCTGTTCCATACCATTGAACATTAGGAAAGAGAACAGAAAACGTTTCATCCGCCGCTCTCTCCAACGGTCTTGCCAGCCATGATAGGCGTGTTCATAGTGACAAACTCTTCCGCGGATGTCGGATGAATGGCCATTGTGGCATCAAATTGCGCCTTGGTGGCACCTGCTGTGAGCGCCACAGAAAATCCCTGGATAATCTCGCCCGCATCCGCGCCCGCCATATGCACACCCACAACCCGATCATCGGCCTTTGACACAATCAGCTTCATATAGGTGCGCTCGCTATTCGAAGTCAACGCGTGCTTGAGCGGCCGAAAGTTAGATTCGTACACCTGCACCTCGCTTCCAAATGCCTTGCGCGCTTCGCTTTCGGTAAGACCAATCGTGCCAATGGGCGGCTGACAAAAGACTGCCGTCGCGATCAAGCCGTAATCCGGCGGAGACACGGGACTACCCGACGCAAACAGATGATGCGCGAGCCAAGCGCCTTCCACAATCGCTACCGGTGTCAATTGCACACGATCAATGACGTCGCCGATCGAGTAAATGTTCGATATGTTCGTCTGGTAGTCGGATCCGACTAGCACCTCGCCGCGACCGCCGACTTGGACTCCAGCGCTCTCAAGACCGAGACCCTCGATGTTTGGAACCCTTCCCGTGGCAACGAGGACAAGGTCCGTCTCAATGGTGTGACCAGCCTGTGTGTGTACCTCAAGCAAGTCTCCTCTTCGCTCGATCAAGCTAGGAGTGTCATTGAACCAAAGCTTGATGCCCTTGCCTGCCAAATGATCAGCGACAAACCGTCGGATGCCATCGTCAAACCCCCGCAAGAACATGGGTCCGCGATAAAGAAGCCCGGTGTCAACGCCCAAGCCTCGAAAGATGCCGGCAAACTCCGCGGCGATATAGCCACCACCCACGACGAGCGCACGCCTAGGGAGCCGGTCAAGCGAAAAGGCATCATCGGAGGTGATGACGTGCTCCCTGCCCGGCCAATCGGGCACATACGGACGACTACCGGTCGCGACGAGAATGCGTTCGGTGTCGAGGCAAGTGTCGCCAACTTCCACCTTATGCGCGTCCAGAATACGCGCCGAACCATAGAATACGCCCACCCCCGCCCGCTCGAGCAAGTTCTTGTATATACCATTTAAGCGTTTGATTTCATTCGCCGTATTATCACGAAGTCTTGACCATTCGAAGCCCACTTGAGAAAGATCCCACCCGAAGCCGGCGGAATCCTCAAACTCGTCGCCGAGGTGCGCACCATAGACGAAGAGCTTCTTTGGAATACAGCCCAGATTGACGCAGGTTCCTCCCAAGGGACCTCGCTCAACGATGGCCACCTTTGCACCTAGGTTTGCCGCAACGCGCGCTGCCCGCACCCCACCCGAGCCGGCACCCATCACGACCATGTCATATGCTCGGCTCATCCCTGAAGACCATAAAGAATCGGGGCAGTATATATGCCTCTGACTCGCGCACGTCGAGACGCTAGCACTGTGGCACACTAGCGCGTTTTCTAGAGGAACTGCGATTGGCTTGCCAAGAATAGAGAGCTATAGGAACAGCACCGAAACCCATTTCGCGCAAAAGCGCACTGATCCTCTCCCAAACCCAGTACTGCGGGGCGCTAGTAATCTCCTTCCTGATCTTTGAGCGTTGTCGTCAGCACCTTGCCTCTCCTCAATGACATGTCCTTGAGAATCTCCTCGTCCCCGAACTTCATCTTGAGATAGACCACCAGATTGGAAAATGCCATCTCCAGATTGCCAACCCTGTCTTCAAGACTTCCGAAGCGATCTTCAAGCCTGTCTTCAAGCCTGTGGAAGTCCTTCTTCAGCAGAAGGTGCAAGGTCACTATTAGCCCCGCCAACGCGATACCGACACTTATCACCTCCCAAGACATTTCATCAACCCTTCGCTTCCTGAAAGAAACTCAATTCAACACTTCCAACATACACCAGGAAAAGACTCATGCCAAGACCTGAAAACACACTATCCAATGACATGAACGGTGCTGAAAGCCTGCTACGAACCTTCGTGGCATCGGGAGTCACGACCTGTTTCGCCAATCCAGGAACCTCTGAGATGCACTTTGTCGCCGCCCTTGATAGGCAGTCGGAGATGCGCTGCGTGCTCGGTCTCTTTGAAGGCGTGGTCACCGGCGCAGCCGACGGCTACGCTCGCATGACCAGTCGTCCAGCCTGCACCCTGCTGCATCTTGGGCCGGGCCTCGGAAATGGCATCGCCAACCTGCATAACGCACGACGCGCTCGGGTGCCCGTAATCAACGTCGTTGGAGAACATGCCACCTACCATCAGGCGCTTGATGCACCGCTGCATTCCGATATTCAGAGTCTGGCTTCCGCTGTTTCGGGTTGGGTGCATCACTCACAAAGTGCCCAGGATGTGGCTCTGGATGCCGCGAGAGCTGTTCAGGCCTCGCTTCAGCCTCCCGGTCAGGTTGCCACGCTCGTACTACCCGCCGATTGCGCTTGGAACGAATCAAGCGGGCCCGCAGACCCATTACCATCGATAGAACCGCCCCAAGTGGAACAAGAGCGTATTGAAGAGATTGCAAGGCTCATAGAGGGTGCAGCCGGCAAGGTTGCGTTTCTCCTGAGTCATCCGGCGACTACCGGCGGTTCTCTTGAGATTCTAGAGCGAATTTCACTTCATACGGGGTGCGAACTGCTGGGAGACACCTTTCTTACCCGTGTGGAGCGCGGGCGGAATCGCCCATCTCTCAAGAGGGTGCCTTACTTTGGCGAAGTGGCCATGAAAGAACTTGAGCGCTTCCAATATATCATTCGTGTGGGTGCCAAGGAGCCAGTCAGCTTTTTTGCCTATCCTGCGCGGCCGAGCCAACTCATCCCTCCGGGCACGGTATGTCATCTGTTCGCGGAGCCGCACGAGCACATAGAAGTGGCTCTCTTGGCCCTTTCCGAACGACTCGGTGTTCCGCCGCAAGTCGCATCAGCGAGTGACGCGCCCGCACCCCTCGAACCTCCGACAGGGGACCTGACCTTTGAGGGTGTCGCCCAATCCATCGGCGCGACGCTGCCTGAACATGCCATTATCGTCAACGAAGGGGCTACGGCAGCGGCATCGGTGCCCTGGGCAACAGAGAACGCGGCGGCGCATGACTGGCTCGACCTCATGGGAGGCGCCATTGGACAGGGTATCCCGGTATCCACCGGTGCGGCGATTGCCTGCCCCGAGCGCAGGGTGGTGTCCTTGAACGGTGATGGCAGTGCCATGTACACGATTCAAGGCCTATGGACCCAAGCTCGCGAGCAGCTCGATGTGACCTCGATCATATTCTCCAACCGCAAGTACTCTATTCTGCAAATCGAGTTCGTGCGTACGGGCACCCTCAACCCGGGACCAAAGGCTATGAGCATGCTTGACCTGTCAAACCCAGATCTGGATTTCGTGACCATGGCAAGGAGCATGGGGGTTCCGGGCACCCGCGTCGAAACGCTTGAGGAAATGAATGCCGCGCTCGAAAGGAGCTACAGCCAACCAGGCCCCTACCTGATCGATGTCCCCGGCTAGCCTGCTAGCGCGTCAAATTCCTTGCGGAGCGATTTTTCGCGCTTCTTTGACAAGCCCCCAAGGCACTCCATGGCATCACGAACTCGCATGAGGGACACATCCTTTCCAAGGATCGTCATGGAATCAAACAAGGGCAGGCTCACCTTGCGACCAGAAATCGCCAGGAAGAGGGGAAAGAGGAAGTCCCGGAACTTGATTTGCATCGCGTCGGACATCTGCTTGCAGGCAGCATATATCGAATCCCTTTGCCAACCAGCAAGGCCCTCAAGTGACCAGCTCACCATGGCAAGAATTTCTAGTTGCCGCCCGGCCACAAGCGTCTTGTGTTCAAAGCTCTCCGCGTTCAGAGCGGCCCGGTCGCCTATCAAATAGTAAATTTGTGGGGCTATGTCGCCGAAGGCTTCGGTGCGTTCCCGCACCAGTTCAACAATAGCCTCGGCGGCACCCGACTCATTGGCCCAGTTCACGTATCGCTCAAGGAAGTTCTTTTGGTCGAGGTTTCGCAGGTACCTGCCGTTAAAGGACTTCAATTTGACCTGGTCGAACACAGGTGCACCTGTCTTCAGTCGCGACAGATCAAAGGATGCGCGCATCTCGCTCAGGGAGAACACCTCGGACTCATCGAGCATGGACCATCCAAGCGTGCCGAGATAGTTCAGAAGGGCCTCAGGAAGGATGCCGACGCGTCGATAATAGTCGATGCTGGTTGGATTGCGCCGCTTGGAGAGTTTGCTTCCATCTGGATTGCGAATGAGTGGCAAATGTACGTAGGATGGCGTCTCCCAGCCGAAGGCGCGTGCCAGCAACTGGTGCTTGGGAACTGAATTGATCCACTCCTCGCCGCGAATCAGGTGAGATATCTGCATGAGATGATCATCGACACAGGCTGCCAAGTGATAGGTGGGATAGCCATCGGACTTGATCAACACCTGCATGTCCACCTGCGTCCAGGGAATGTGAATCTCGCCGCGCAGGTGATCCTGAAAGCGACACGCGCCCTTCCCTGGCACCTTGAGACGAACCACGCTTTGCTCGCCTGCGTCCAGGCGCGCCTGCGCGTCCTGCCGAGAGAGCTTTAGGCATGCACCGTCATAGCGAGGAGTCTCTTTGTTGGTCATCTGTTGGCGGCGAACATCTTCTAGTCGCTCGGATGTGCAGAAACAACGGAAGGCTTCCTCCATTTCCACCAGCTGCTCCGCGTGCTGTTGATAGATGCCGAGCCGCTCGCTTTGCCTATAGGGGCCGTGGTGCCCTCCCACATCCGGCCCTTCGTCCCATTGAAGTCCCAGCCAGGTGAGCGCCTTGATGATGGCTGCTTCAGATTCACGTGAGCTTCTTGCTTGGTCTGTATCTTCGATGCGCAGCACAAAGCTGCCGCCACTGGCATCCGCGAACACCCGGTTCATCAGGCCAACGTAGGCCGTGCCGAGGTGTGGAGCTCCTGTTGGCGACGGTGCGATTCGGGTTCTCACCGTCATCCAAGGATCTCCGAGTGATGCTGCAAATGATCCGCGATGAAAGAAGACACGAAGAAGTAGCTGTGGTCGTAACCAGGCTGCAATCGCAAGTGGATTTCCTGCCCTACTTGCTTAGCGGCATCGGCAAGAAGTTCCGGCTTGAGTTGTTCCTCAAGGAATTGATCGGCGCCTCCCTGATCGACCAGGATGGCAGGAAAATCCTCCCGACTCGTTCCATTTTTCAAGATCTGACAAGCATCGAAGCTTGCCCAGTCTTTGCGGTCGTTTCCGAGATAGGCCGTGAAGGCTTTCTGGCCCCAAGGACACCGAGTTGGTGCAACTATGGGCGCGAAGGCGGAAATGCTCTTGTAGAGGCTTGGGTTGCGCAGCCCAAGCACAAGTGCGCCATGCCCACCCATGGAGTGTCCGGAGATTCCCTGGCGGTTCGCATCCACCGGGAACTCGATTGCGACGAGCACCTGGAGTTCTTTGGTGATGTAGGAATACATGGAGAAATGTGGTGTCCAGGGCGACTCGGTAGCATCGAGATAGAATCCCGCGCCGTGCCCTAGATCATATGCCTCATCGTCAGCCACTTGCTCTCCTCGAGGGCTGGTGTCCACTGCGATGATCGCGAGCCCAAGTCTCGCCGCTTCCGAATAGGCCCCAGCCTTGACGGTGAAGTTCTCTTCCGTGCAAGTCAATCCCGACAGCCACCACAGTATCGGCACTCTTCTCTGATCCGATTCTGCTGGAAGAAAGATGCTGAAGCGCATGGAGCAATGCAGCGTTTCCGAGTCGTGCTGACAGAAGTGCAGCAATCCGCCGGAGCATTTGTGTGTGTTGAGCGTTTCGACTTGGGACATGTTCTCTGGATTCCGCCTACCGGCTTGCCGCGCCAATTATGCATGAGGCGCATTGTCAGAGGATATTTCCAGCCTCACTCTTCAAGTCCCTGCACAGAATCTACGCAAATAGATAGTACCCTTCTCGGAGACTGCTCGATAGACTTGTAGCGAAGATCGTTTGTAACTACTCACGCCCCTTGACGCTATAGGAACCAGCCGCCATGTCGCCCGTGATGATGTGCTCACCCATCCCGCTCCGCGCACTCGCAACGGCGGCGCTGTCCTATACTGTCAAGGGGGGCGAGTAGTTACGTTTCTATTACTTGACGCATTCATGTACCAAGCTGTGTTGTGGGACTTTGGTGGCGTGCTGACCACGAGTCCATTCGAAACGTTTAACCGCTATGAACAGGAAAACGGCATCCCAATAGATTTTATTCGCGGCGTGAACGCGGTGAATCCAGAAAGCAACGCCTGGGCGCAACTCGAATCAAGCCACATCACGCCCGAGGAATTCGATGTGGCGTTCTTGAAGGAAAGCGATTCCGCAGGCCACCCAATTCCCGGTTCGCATGTCTTGCCTCTGCTCTCAGGGGAGTTGCGCCCGCGCATGGTTGATGTGCTCAGGAAGTGTCGAGGAGAGTTGGGACTAAGGGTTGGGTGTATTACAAATAATATCCGCACTGGCAAGGGCCCTGGTATGGTCGCTTCGATCGCTCGCGCGCGGGAAATCCAGGCGGTGATGTCGATCTTTCATGTGGTTGTGGAGTCCAGCATTGAAGGTGTGCGCAAGCCCGACCGAAGAATCTATGAAATCGCATGCGAGCGGCTAGGCGTTTCACCAGGGGATGCGATCTATCTTGATGATTTAGGCATTAACTGCAAACCCGCCCGAGCGCTTGGCATGCATAGCATCAAGGTGGTAGATGAATCACAGGCCATAGAGGCGCTGAGCAAAGCCTTGGGTAATCGATTGTGAAGGCACCGCATTGACCCTTGAACTCGGCGCTCCTGCACAGTGATTATTCGCCGAGAAGGCGTTCCCACTCAAACGATTCAATATTACGCTGCTCCGCGCTGAAGGTGATGGCGATCAGATGCACTGGCTGGCCCATTCCGAGGTATTTGTCCGCGTATCGTCGTGCCCTCACTTGCGCCAGTCCGCCTTCGTCATCGCGGCCCGCCATCTTGCACTCGATGATGTACATCCGGCTACCAACACGCAACACCATGTCGGATTGTCCAAAGCTCGAACTGTCCTCGGCGGTAACCTCGAACTCTGGAATAGCCTGCAAATAGACCTGCAACACCGCCTTGTAGTAACCCTCGTAGCTGTCCATTCTATTCTTCCGATACC
>CAZNYE010000214.1:0-7180 GCA_964577185.1 uncultured Pseudomonadales bacterium
TCCGATACGAGAATCGACTTGCGAGCCGGGTTCGATCTCTATCAGACGGCGGATGAAATCCGTTGCGACTCCTGTAAGCATGGGTTGAATTGGTGCCTCATCCGCTTCATGGAATCCAGCCAGGCTCACCATTGAACCCGCAATTACTCTGTAGGTGTTCAAGAGCCCGTTGCGGCTCGCGGGAAGAAAGTGAATTCGCGAGCCCAATGCTCCTGCCAGGTACGGTAGCAAACACTCAACCAAGGCACTAAGAAACCGCCAGACGGACGGAACTAAGGCTTCATCGCGGATCGCCTTGTCAGGCACCTTCAAGAGTGCCCTTCGCAGGACCTCTTTTTCAATGCCTTCAAGAACAGGCTCGACGGTCAATCGATCTTGGATCAAAGGATGTGATTTAAGTTCTAGGGTGTTACCTCCCAGTAGCACGTCATGGGCGAGATTGGCTGTGAATGCACTGATATGTGCGCTTGTGGTCTTGCCGACCCGAATTAGCGATTCGGTTCGTCCAACCCCAAAGCATCTGCGTAACTGTGTTGAAAGATAGTCGCTTCTGAATTCCAAGAACTCAGAAACGGTTTCCAACACCTCAACGGGAACTCTGATCGGGGAGTGTGAATCTGTGCCTTCAAATTGCTTTCGCAGTGTTCTCGTCCACTGAGAAACTTGGTCTATTGACCGCTTGGATATCCTTGTTCCCGGTCGCCTTGTCCACAGCCTAGGATCAGGCGAATCAACAAAGACCTTGTGAAAGGCATACATAGCGGTCGCCAAGTAAGTTTTTCCAGAGTTGCTGGGTCCCACGAACACTGTGAGAGGACGCAGTTCGAGCTCAGCAGATACGATTGGTCCGAAGTCTTCGACCTTGAGTTTGACGGAGTCTGAATTCGTATGTTCATTCATGTCGAGCTGAGATCTGCGCGTTCGAAAGGAGCCCTACGGAATTGTAGTTCACACCGGACCACCTAGCGTGATTTCCCGCCAAATTCAGGAGTCACTCAACTCCAACGACAGGCTATCAGGTTCCATCCCCAACTCAAGTGTTCCGGAGGACACCTCGATATCCCCATCGCTGGCAATCGGACCACCAGAAAGCGCCAAGCGTGCCACCACTTCCACCTCGTTTGCGTTTGAGAGCTTGTTGGTCGCAAGCATGGCGTCCGCGTCTGACAAGGTCACTCGAACGGGCAGATCTGCGAATCTGAATCGCCTCACGGCGAGCGGTGGAGCCGACGCATTCGCATCCCGTGCCAGTAGGAATACGGGAGTATCAGGCGGGGCTTCTAGTTCTGCCGCTGCCGACAGGGCGATATGAATGAGAGGACCAGCGAGTGATTCGCCGCTTTCCGCAGCGGGCTCCGATGTTATTGGAAGGTCGAGTTGTTGCCCAAGGCTTTGCGCAAGGGCTGAGCCCCTAGGAGTACCCGCATACCTCGGCCAGACCTCCATAAACGCCTGTTGATCGTTGCTGCGCAACGCATCCAGCACCAGGATTTCGAGCAGGACTGGATTATCTGAGTCATTCAGGCTTCGCGCAAATTCCCTCACTGCTTCGCCGAGAACACCATCGCGGGCAAGAAAATCGCTCTGCACATAAGAGATATCGACTTCCAAATCTTGCACCCCACGCTCCCGAAGACCCAGAAAAGACTCGCGCGCCGCCTCATAGTCCTCGTCAGCCAACAGGGTGTGTCCCAAGAGATACGCATAGCGAGGATCACTCTGTTTGTCGCTCGCCATGTCTTCGAGCAGCCCCCGCAGGGCAATTCGTTCTTCGCGACTTGCTCCCTGCTCACCCATGACCCTGACCTGCAGATCATTGATACGAAGTTCGCGCCAAGCGCCCAGTTCAAGGTATGCGAGCCATGCAAGCAGCGAGACCGCACTGCAGGCAACCAGGCTTCTCCACAGGCCGGATTTGCCACTCCAGACAAAGGCAATGGTTACAACGAGCAGCGTCGCGAATCCCAAGAGTTCCAAGACGCTCATGTTTCCTCCCCGCGACGAAGCACGCGCCAAACGACCAGGCAAGCTATGAGAAACAGCACCAGCGGACCCACCCACAAGAACAGTGTCGCGCCTCGCACCGGCGGTGAATACAGCACAAAGTCGCCGTAACGTTCGGATATCCAGTCTCGTATTTCGGCATCGCTGCGGCCCTCTGCCAACATCTGGTAAACGCGCTGTCTCAGATCGCGCGCGGTGGGCGCATCGGACCCCGCGAGACTCGTGTTCTGACACACAGGACAGCGGAAACTCTCGAGGAGCTGCCGGTAACGGTCTTCAAGGACAGGGTCCTCAAAGGAAAGCCCGTCAATCGAACTTGGCACCGCGAGCGAGCTGCCCAGCAGCATCAGGATGACGAAGACTGACTTGAACCAGCAGCTATTCATGGAAACAAATGCGCTCGGAAGTCGCGTTCGAAGATGTGCCTGCTCAAAGGACCCACATGATGCACCACCACCAGACCGTTCCCATCCACCAGTAATGTTTCCGGCACACCCGTGACAGCCAGTTCAAGTCTTGCCAGGCCATCGACATCAAAGCCCACTAAGGTGTAGGGGTTACCCAGTTCCCTCAGAAACGCCTGCGCGGCTTCATAGGTGTCCCAGGTATTGACACCAAGGATTGGGATGTCTTCCTCAAGGCTTACGCGCATGAGTTCGCCATGTTCATCACGACATGGCGCACACCAGCTCCCCCATAGATTGACCAGCAGCCAATCCCCCGCATAGTCTTGAGGCCCCACGTTACTCGCTGGGTCACCAAGCACCGGCAACTCAAGATGTGGAATCCGCTTGCCAAGCATGGGGCGAAGCGCTCGCTCCCCGGCTTCCGGATCCAATACGCGCATTGCGAACACCAATCCGAGCACCAGCAAGAAGGCAAGCGGCAGGATGTGAAGCAATCTCGCTTGCATCAGGATTCGGCCTCCTGCGATACGGAGCGACTTCGCCGCGCGAGCACTAGGTGCGCCAATCCCCCGATCACCATGATCAAGGCACCAAGCCATATCCAGCGCACGAAGGGTTTGATGTGTACGCGAAGCGACCAGCGATCATCCTGTATACGTGTCCCTAGGGACACGTATACATCCCCCCACACTGAGGGACGAATGGCGGCTTCAGTCATCACCTGCCCCCCTGAAGCGTAGCGACGTTTTTCTGGCATGAGTTCGAAGGAACCCTTGCCTCCATTGGCCGTGACGCTGATGCGCCCCTGTTCGGACAGATAATTCGGCCCCGGCACTTCCTCCACGCCTTGAAACTCAAATGCATAGCCACCCACATGCGCCGATTCACCAACACTCAAAGCGAGGTCGCGTTCCACCGAATATTGACTTGTCAAGCCGACACCAATCAGCGTGCAGGCGAATCCGACATGCGCGATCCACATCCCGAATCGCATGGCCGCCAGTTTGCGCTGCGAATAGACTTGCGCGAGCACGCCAATGATCAGCCAGGCGGCAAGGCCGAGGGATAAGACCGCAGCGATGCTCAAAGCACCAGTGACAATCAAAGGCAATACCAGACCCAGCGCGGAAGCACACACGCCGATCCAGAGCAGTTGGCGCTTGCCAGGTATGACGCGCCCGCCCCAGGTTGTCCACTGACCGATTCCCATGGCGAAGCTCAACACAATCATCAGAGGCACAAACACCATATTGAAGTATGGCGGTCCCACGGATACCTTTTCGTCAGTCAAGAACTCGTGCAGCAAGGGATACAGGGTGCCCAAGAGCACCACCGAAGTCGCGACCATAAGCAGCGCGTTGTTGATGAGCAACCAGAATTCGCGCGCCGTGAAGGTGAAGTTCGCAAGGGCGCCAAAGCGCGGCGCACGCCAGGCGAAGAGTGCGAACGCGGAACCCACGCTTACCAATAGCAAAAGAAGAATAAAGAGGCCACGCTCAGGATCCAAAGCAAAAGCATGCACCGATGTCAGGATCCCTGAACGCACTAGGAACGCGCCTAGTAGGGAGAGCCCCGATGCCAGTATGGCAAGCAGCAGGGTCCAACCTATGAACACGCCCCGCAGCTTGGTCGCGGCCAGAGAATGCAGGAGCGCCGTACCCACCAGCCAGGGCATGAAGGAAGCGTTCTCAACCGGATCCCAGAACCACCACCCGCCCCAACCCAGTTCGTAATAGGCCCACCAGCTCCCGAGCGCAATCCCAAGGGTGAGAAACGACCAGGCCACGAGCACAAAGGGTTGCATCGCCGCAGCGAACTCGCGACCGCCACCGCCATGCATGAGCGTGGATACGGCCATGGCGAAGGGTGCCACAAAACCGACATAGCCGACATAGAGCATGGGCGGATGAATAATGAGCGCGAAATCCTGCAGCAGGGGATTGAGGTCGCTTCCCTCGACCGGCACAAATGGCAGGGAGCGCTCGAATGGGCTGCTCGTCAACAACATGAACAGCAGGAAACCGGTCAGGAGCGCGGACATCACAGGTACGGCGTATTGAAATTGCGCGCTCGGAATCTTGCGCATAGACAGGGCGAGTGCCAGCATCCACGCAGATGCCACCAGGCACCAAAGCAGAAACGAGCCTTCGTGGGCACCCCAAACCGCGCTCAGTTTGAATTGATCGGGCAATGCCGTGTTGCTATTCGAGGCGATGTAGAGGACGGAAAAGTCGTCCTGCAAAAACGAATAGGAGAGCAATACAAACGCCAGCGCGATGAACGCCGTGACCCCAGCGGAAAGTCTCAGATCGGAGGAGATGCGCCCTCGGCCAAATCGCTCAAGGATTGGATTGATCCACAAGATGGCGGACAGGCCGAGCGCCAGTATCAGTGCGAAGAGCCCGTACTCCGCGATCATGTCAGGAATTATTGACCGCGTGCGGCATCATCTCCGCAAGCTCTGGCGGCATGTAGTTCTCGTCGTGCCTGGCAAGCAGGGTTTCCGCCTCGAAGACGCCGCTCGCTTTAAGCCGACCGGTGGCGATCACGCCTTGTCCCTCGCGAAAGAGGTCGGGCAATATGCCGCGAAAGCGCACTTCAAAGCTCGCCCCTTGCAGGTCCGTGACCATGAAGCGCACAGACAACCCATCCTCGCCACGCGCGAGCGTGCCTTCTTCCACCATGCCCCCTGCTCGAATACGCTTGTCCAAGGGTGCCTCGCCGGCAATCACCTGAGCCGGTGGGTAGAAGAGATTCAGGTTTTGATCGAGCGCGAGCAGCGCCAAGGTGGAAGCCACGCCTGCTCCTGCAAGCAGGCATAGCACCATAACGAGACGTCGGCGGCGAAGGGGGGGCATCACGAAGCTTCCTTAAACTCGTCGCTTGCCGCCGTCAATTCGCGTGTTGCAATTGCCTGCCTCTTGAACACCCGCCAACGCATGATCGGCGCACAGGCCATCAGGCCGATGATCACCATCGCAGTGCCCCAAGCACTCCATACATATGGGGCATGATCGCCCATGTCAAATAACGCCAGCACAGGTTCCACAATCAGCGCGCCCATTCTGCGCCAAAGTGACGCATCTTGAGTTCAACGCGCATGGCCATCAACAGAAGACAACCGAACAGACAATAAAGCGCAATCACATTGATCAGCAATGGGAGCCACATGTCGGCCGGCATGCTCGGCGCTCTTGTCAAGGTAAAGGTTGCTGGCTGATGCAAGGTGAGCCACCAATCCACCGAGTACCTGATGATTGGCAGGTTGACGAGCCCAACCACCACCAGCATGGCACAAGCGCGCGCCGAATAAGGCTGGCTTCCCAAGGCCCTCCTTAGCGCTATCACGCCAATGTAGAGAAACAGCAGCACGACCATGGAAAGAGTCCGGGCGTCGGATACCCACCAAGCGCCCCAAGTCGGCTTGCCCCATATGGCACCACTCGTGAGTGAGATGAGCGTAAAACCGGCGCCAAGGGGCGCGGCGCAGGCTATGCACACATCGGCGAGCTTCACACGCCATACGAGCACCAGCAACGCGGCCGCCCCCATGAGCAGATAGCAGGATTGGGCCAGAAATGATGCTGGCACGTGCACGTAGATGATACGAAAGCTCTCTCCCTGTTGGTAGTCGGCAGGAGCAAAGCCAAGTCCCCAGAGGCTACCAACGACAAAGAGCAGCAGTCCGAGCAGCCCCAGACCCCATTGAAACGGCTTGGTCTTTTGGTGGAACCAGGATGGCGCGGCAAAGCGCTTGGCCCAGTCCATGACAGATTGAAAAACTCTTCTTGACATGGCGAACAACTTGCCGGCTAGCCGAACTCCGGTGGCACGCGAATGGGATCGACACGCAGTATCGCGCCAATGAGCGGATGATCGAAGTAATAGGCGCGCGCCAGGCGCATGGGTCGAGACTCATGCAGTTCCGCGTAGCCTTCTGCGAGTGGGCGCCACATGCTGACTTCGGCTTGCACAAACGCCTGTCGTCTGAGACGTAAGACACCGACTTCCCCTTCCTCGCCTCCATGCAACAGCACTGCCCGCGGCTCTGCGCCAATCGGTTGTATCCATGCGGCGTGCATGATGACCCTCATCTCCGACGACCTCTTGATCGCCCGCATGGCTGACGCTAGTTTCCACTCGTGCTCTTCAATCTGTGCGAAGCAGTTGCTGAGCAGGCTCGTGTACCAGTTCCTATAACGCAGCCAAAGCGGAAGTTCTTCCGGCTCTTGCACCTCATCGAGATCTCCGGAATCACTGGAAAGGGCTTGGTCAGATACTTCTTCTTGCTGGTTCTCTTGCTCGCCCAAAGGCTCGCCATGCACCATCGGCACATCAGACGCGACATCTCCATCAGCTTTTGCTTCCTCATCGAATACAGCTTGTTCGGCAACAACTTGCGTCTCTTGTTCTGCTGCCACCGGCAGCAGCCCAGAGGCCAATTCCTCCTCGCTCAGATCAATCAGTCGCGGCTCTATCAACGCCCATTCGTTCTCGAACCAAGAAACATCCGCAGACGCACTGAGCTCGGCGTCCCTCACGCTGATGAGCTCAAGAGGGAGTTTTCTCGGCGCATGCTTTTCCAATCGCTCTGGGCGCACTCCAGTACGATTGGTGCCTTGCCCTTCCAATTCTCGCGTGAAGAGAATGAGTTCCACCTGGACATAGGCTCCCGGATCGAATGAGTCCACAACCTGCGCAACGAGCGGCCCCGAAAAGAAGAGGACAAGGGCAACAAGAAATGGTTTCATGCCGCCACCATTTCAGCC
>CAZNYE010000215.1:0-6639 GCA_964577185.1 uncultured Pseudomonadales bacterium
AGCCGATGCCGATCAGGTCGATGACCTCGGAGATGGTGCCAAACTTCACAAACAGGGGTTTGATCAAGTAGTTCACGCCAAGGAACACGGCGAAGGCGAGTAGCGGGGCGAGCACTATGATCGTGCCGAGGCGTAGCGGGAGGTTTGTTGAGTCGCTTTCCGAAGTCAAAGCCAATCCGCCAATCACTACGAGCGCAATGATCGCGATCAGGTCTTGGATAAGAAGCTGGCTGATCACCACGTCTCCGGTGTGGCGGTGATGCAGGACGTTTGTGGGCAACAGCTTGAGGCCGATGAGCGTACTTGAAAAGCCGCTCGCGATACCCACGACCACGGCGTCAGTGAGGGCGAAGCCAAACCCAAGCATGACGACAAACCCAAGCGCGAAGAAGATCAGCGCGCTGGCGATGGCAACCATGATCGTGCTGCCAAACATGTGTTTGAGTCTATTCGGTGGCAGGTCTAGACCTACGATGAACAGAAGAAACATGATCCCGAACTCGCCTACCTCTTGCAGCAATTCCGCGTTGGTGATGATCCCGATCCCGTGCGGGCCAATCAGCATCCCAAGTAGGATGTACACGATGAGCAACGGCTGGCGCGCATAGAGCGCCGCCGCGCCAAGCACCGCCGCACCGACAAAGACGATGGCTATGGAGGTGGCGACGCTAGCGCTTTGAAGGTCTTCGAGCATTGAGAAATGCGACCTCTTGTCGCTTTTTCTGAGTCGGCAATTGTACGTCTAGTATTGCGCTCGCTTCCGTCTGTTGCCGAGGCGGAGGTAGGTCAATCGAACGCGGATGCGAGTGCGCGGTCGAAGGTCTTAACCTTTCGGATGCCCCGGCGTCGGCAGGAGGCAAGGTGGCATAAGTCCCTCGCAGAAAGCGCAGGGTGCGTTTCGCTCAATTCTCCTGCCAATGCCACGTCTTCGTATTCGAGCGGCCAGACGCGTACGTTCAGTTGTCGCACGATTCTCATACACTGATGAAAGTTGAATGTTCTCTGCGTGCGTACATAGGTGTGTAGCAACTCTTGAAGTACTTCTACAGAGGTACATAACTGTTGATGCGAATGTAGATAGGGCCTGAAAAACTGGCGAGATGCCTCTCGAAGCGGGTGCGCACGCCCCACTGCGTACATAAAGACGTTAGCGTCAACAAAGATCACGTAATTTCGAGCCGGTCGAGTCTGGACTCCTCAATAATCTTCTTGGCTTCCTCCCAGTCGAGTTCTCGCCCTTGACCTTCGTTCAGGGCATCACACTCACGAAAGAAAGCATTCAGCTCCTCGACTGAGGCAAACGGACGCTGACTGTCCTCCTCAGCTTTATCGAGTTTCTCCTGCGCCGCCTCACGAATCCAAGCGCTAAGAGTTTTGCGCTCGCGCTTTGCTTCATACAGGTACCGTTCCTTATCTCCATCTCGAAGGACAAGTTGGATGCGCGCCATACAATTCGCCCGAAAGGCCAAAAATGTGTAAGAAGTATACACACCCTCAAGCAGGATGTGTATGAATTATCGCGGCTGGTAGTAGGCGTTTTCGGTAAAGGTGTGGTCGGTGGCGTCGCGAATGGCTTTAAGCTCTGGAATTGTACTCAAGAGCGATTGCTCGACACCATGCTTGAGAGTGATATCGACGGCTGCGCAGCCTTGACAGCCTCCACCAAACTGCAGGACAGCCGTATCACCTTCCACCACTTCGACAAGAGTCACCATGCCGCCATGCGATGCGAGTCCGGGATTGATTTCCGTGTAGAGCACGTAGTTGATTCGGTCTTCAAGGGGTGAATCTTCGGACACTTTGGGCGCTCTTGCGTTGGGTGCCCTGATGGTGAGCTGACCGCCGAACTGATCCTCTCTGAAATCGACCTCGGCATCCTCAAGAAAGGGTTCGCTTCGCTGCTCAATCCAAGTGACGAATGCTCCCATGTCCATGGGGATGTCGTCGGATTCCGCCTCCTTGGCGCGGCAATAGGCAATGCAGGTTTCGGCCTGCGGGGTCCCAGGCTGCTGCACGAAGACGCGAATGCCGATGTCGCCCTTTTCCAGGTCGTCCTCGCTCGATTCATCACGTCGTTTTTCGAGTAGGCCGACGAGGTAATCCTTGGCTGAATCAGAGATGCTGAGAAGCGCGCCCATGGTGCTTATCCGATAAGGCCTCCGGATGCGAAGTGCACCGCACCAACCACAAGGCACAAGAGAAGCACCACCATGCCAAGCGCGTCCGCTTTTTGATCAGTGATTTTCGACTTCATGAGTTGTCTCCTTCCAATGCAGCATTTTACCTTGCCTTGAGGCTCAAGCCACCTTGCGTTGCAGTGAAGTGTCGAGGCGTCTTGCCAGGGGATCATGCAATCTTTCCGCTAGCCCGCGTAGAAGCTGCTCGGTAGCTGTCCAATCAATGCAGGCATCGGTGATGGATACCCCGTATTCGAGGGTCTGTTTTCCATTACCGAGCGCCTGATTTCCCGCTTTAAGATTGGATTCAAGCATGATGCCGACAATGCTCTGATTGCCTGCTTCGATCTGTGCCGCCACATCTTCGGCGACCGAAAGCTGTCGCCTATGATCCTTGGAAGAATTGGCGTGGCTACAGTCAACGACAATGGCGGCTGAGAGACCCGCCCGCTGAATTTGCCGCGTCGCGTCCGCAATTGAGGCCGCATCGAAGTTCGGACCAGCATCCCCCCCTCGGAGAACCAGATGCCCATCGGCATTGCCGCGTGTATGGATGATGGCCACCTCTCCAAGTTGATTGATTCCGAGGAATCTATGCGGTGTGGAGACTGATCGCAACCCGTTGATGGCAACGGCGAGGCTGCCGTCAGTTGAGTTTTTAAACCCGACCGGGCATGAGAGTCCCGAGGCCATTTCCCTGTGGGTTTGCGATTCAACCGTGCGCGCGCCGATGGCGGACCAGGCGATGAGGTCTTGGAGGTATTGCGGCATGATCGGGTCGAGCGCCTCGGTGGCAATGGGCAATCCAAACTGCTTTGTATCCGCAATCTTCAACAAGAGCTCGCGGGCAATACGGATGCCCTCTTCTATGTGGAAGGTGCCGTCAAGAAAGGGGTCATTGATCAGTCCTTTCCAGCCAATGGTGGTGCGGGGTTTCTCAAAATAAGCCCGCATGACGATGAGCAGGGTGTCTTGCAGCTCACGAGAGAGCGCTCGGAGATTCGCGGCGTATTCCAATGCCGCGTCAGGGTCGTGGATTGAGCAGGGTCCGGCGATCACCATCAGGCGTGGGTCGCTACCGCGAAGAATGCCGCGGATACTGCGCCTCGCGTCGGCCACGGCGTGGGAGACAGGCTCGGACAAGGGGAGCACTGCCTTCAGCGCATGGGGTGTGATCAGGTTCTCCTGTGCGAGCACGTTTGTGTTTTCCGTTTGTTCCATCATGATGAGAATTCAATGAGCCTCGATATTGAAAAACCCCGTGGCTTTCATGACCTCTGCCTACGGGGTTTGGTTGCAGCCGAGGGCAGTCAATCATGGCCGCCTCGGGATATTGGGTAATTGGGTGATGAGCTATTAAGAGTCAGTCATTCGAGGCGGTTCCTAGCCGACTCGCCAATATCGCATGGAGAATATATTCATTCGATTCACTCGTGTCCCATGCACTGGCAAGCGGCCTCTCCCGCTAAATCGTTGTCCTGTGAAGACTTTCATTACTCAATTATGTGGCCTAGGTCCTGCACATGTCAATGCCAATCAGCGCCAATCAATGCCAATCAGTGCCAATCAGTGCCACAAGCAAATAGTCAAAGGCTTGACAGATGCACACATTTCGTCAAACGAGGGTGATGTGAGTTCTCAGCGCACTGCATCCGCCCTGTTCCAGGCCGGCCTTGCCTCCAGTCGCTTCACATACGCCGCGAGGTCCGTCATTTCTTCCGTTACGCAGCCGAGGCGGTTGCTCATGATGCAGGCATGGCCAAGCATGGTATCTGCGGCTGAAAAATCGCCTATCAGATACTCTTTGTCTGCAAGGTCGTCATTGACTGGCTGCAAGGAGCGCGTGAGCAGCTTTCGCGCCTGTGCGAGCGCGGTTGCATCTCGTCGTTCGGGAGGTAGCAGCAGGGTGTGCACGACGATTGTATTGATCGGCGGCATCACCATGCCTTCGGTGTAGTGGAACCACTGCAGGTATTTCGGGAATCGTTCGTCACCCACTGCGGGCTTGAGTCCGCCGTTCTTGTGTCGCTCGAGGATGTAGTCGATGATTGCGCCGCTCTCCCAGATGCGTATGTCGCCATCGTCGAGCACGGGAATTCGTCCCAAAGGATGCCGAGCCCTGTGCTCGTTCGACTTTAAGTCCTCGGGATGGAAGCGCATCTTATTGAGTTCGTATTCGAGACCGAGTTCTTCAAGGAGCCAGAGCACTCGGACGGCTCTGGAAGTGGGTGCGAAATGAAGTTTCAGCATGAAAGTATCCTGAGTTGGGTTGCTGGCGGGAGGGGCCGTCGCCGGTACTAATGTAGCGTATCAGACAGTGGGGCACGGCACCCGCCGCAACTATCCGGGCGCGACGTGTATCGGCGATGACCATGCTGGTTCTTGTACGGTTGCTGGCAGACCGGGTCGCGGTGTCACGTCGGCCCGGATGGCATCCCAGGTCGACCAGCGGCAATCTCTATACAGGATGTTGCTCCATCACTTTCAGAATGCCCGGCGGCAATGGCTCGGCTGGCGGCTTGTGTCCCCAGACACTCATTGCATCATAGCGTCCGGCAGGGGCGTGTTCCTTCATATCCATCAGGCGTCCGCCGGTGCCGAACTCGATTTCGAAACCGGAAGGTGATCGCACATAGAACGAAGTCATCTCGTCGTTGGGGTGTTTGCCAAGTGTCATGGTGATCGGAAGACCGGCCGCGTTCGCACGATCGTAGGCAAGGCCCACATCGTCTAGGTGGTCCACTTCCAGCATGACATGATGGACTCCCCGGTGCCCGGGCACTGCCGCAAGCGCCACGGTGTGATGGCGGGGGTTGCAGTCAGTGGTTCGCTGCCCACATCCCAGCCGATAAACCTTATGTCGTTCGTTTCGCCGGGCATGATGGCGATTCGCCATGCGGCCTCATCCATCCTCAGCCGCACTTCGGCATCATCCGGGGATGAAACGATGCCAAGGCCGAGCATGTCCGCGCCGAAGGCTCGCCAGGCATCCGCATCCGGTGAACAAAAACCGACATAGCTGAGTGATTTGATCATTGGCTTGTCCTCCTGCTGGTACAGCAAAGTATGATCGATGCCTGTATTGAATTCATGGTCCGCCTAGGTGCTTGATTACGGCGCGTATTTGGAGACCCTTTCAGACTCAGATCTCGGAGATCTTATAGCGAACGGGTCGGGAGTACATGGGAATAAGAGAATTGAAGACTTCGAAGAATGGTACGCAAGCGAGGCGGGAGATGTTCTCAGGCCACTCAGGATGGTACTGGTTGGCCTGGGAGCGGATGCGGGCGCCCATCGAATCGTTGCTTACCTCGCGTAAAAGGGCATCGACATCAGACTGTTGACCTTTCGCGGATATATTCATGGCGATAGGATGTTGTTGGCCAAGCAAGTGCAGACTGTGGAGGTTCCCTGCGCGCCCCGCCGCAACAAGCCAAGCGCTAGCCCGCATTTCTCACAAAGGACTGGCTAAACGAGGACTCGTGGGTCCGCGACCGGCGGATTCGGCATACTGATTCGCACTTGCCGAATCGCCGGTCGCGTCCCGCCTTTCAAGGAACAAACCACCGCGGCTGAAACTGAACACCGGGTATGGCCCTCTCGAAATTCATGAGCGGCTCCAATCTCTGATCCGGTGACAGTCGGCACCGCCGATTCCTTCAGTCTAGGAACAACCTCGAAGATGGCACGGACAGGCTGATTCTGATCGGCTGCGCCACCTCGCCGCGCCAAAGGGACTTCAACTCCACGCCTGAAACCACGAGATGGTAGATGGACTCGCTTCCCAAGCGTTCGATTCCCCGCACCTCTGCATCTAGCCCGTCGCGGTCCACCAGAATATCTTCCGGTCGAATCCCGAAAGCGCAGGTACCTTGGCAATGCTTAAGGTGGTCGGGCAAGTCAAACCGCAATTCCCCACGGGTGAATCGCCCATCTCGGGCCTGTCCCTCAATCAGGTTCATTGGCGGTGTACCGAGGAAACTGGCGACAAACGGGTTGCATGGATTCGCATAGGCTTCTAACGGCGAGGCATGCTGCTGCAACTGGCCTTGATGCAATATGGCGATACGATCAGCCAGGGTCATGGCTTCCACCTGGTCATGGGTCACATAGATGGTGGTGGTGCCATGGGTCTCATGCAGCCTACGAAGCTCGATGCGCATTTGTCCCCTGAGCTTGGCATCGAGATTGGAAAGCGGTTCGTCCATCAATAGCACCTGTGGCCGACGCACCAAGGCGCGGCCTATCGCGACCCGTTGCCGCTGGCCACCAGAAAGCCCCTTCGGCTTCTTATTGAGTTCAGCTTGCAAGCCGAGCATATCGGCAGCCTCTCGCACCCGTTCTTCGATTTCACCGGCATCTATGCGTTCGGCCTTGGGTGCCATTCGCAATCCGAACGAGAGATTCTCGCTCACCGTCATGTGCGGATAGAGGGCGTAGGACTGGAATACCATGCCGAGTC
>CAZNYE010000216.1:0-3085 GCA_964577185.1 uncultured Pseudomonadales bacterium
CTGCACAGGTGCGCGTCACCGGACGTTCGCTGGGCGCCCATCCATATTCTTGTCGACCCCATTTCCAGCAAGGGCGGGTTACAAGCGTTCGTTGCTCGGAACTTCCGATTGGCTGAACTTTCGCCTTGAGCGACTTGTCCCAACCTTGCTCGCTGTTGTAGCCCCCCACGCTCATCTCAACAAGAACCGTTTGACCGGGATAGATGTCGCGGCGATTCGCTCTCCGCCATTCGCGATTCAACCAATCCCAGACCCAAGCTCTCTTTCCAGTAGACAGGCTTTCGGACTTTCCAGCACCACACAACCACTGGCGCACTTCCAGAAAAGGGATGCTGCAGAGTTCTGCCCGGTTTGGTTTTAGGTTGGAAGTTGGCTGCGCGTCGGAATCAACTTCGGCCCAGAATACCTGCACGTCTCGTTCATTGCCTGATCGAATGAACCGGCTTATGTCGATGTCAGCACCGGAGAGATCCGGTGAAGTGTCGAAAAGCTCGTCTAGCTCGTGCCGAAGAAGCAGGTGTCTAGGTTCATAGGGATAGAGCTTTGGAAGTAGTTCAGCATGAGATTCCTCGAAATTCTCGAGGTGCCTTGGGCCGACATCTAAGAGTGTGTCCACCGCGCTACGGCTAGCGCTGAGTTCGTCAAGAGAGTAGGGCAACGCCTTCCCGTCACTGTCATGGCTGAAATCAACAACGATGACTTCACCCGTGCCACCCCAGCGCGCACAGCGACCAAATCGCTGCACCAGACTCGGCCAAGGGGCGAGCTCGGTGAAGAGTAGCGAACAGGAGATGTCTACGCCAGCCTCAATGACTTGTGTGGCTACTATGATTCGATCTGCCGTCTCACTGCACGCTTCTCGATTGAGAAACTCGGTGGCCCATTGTTCTCGATCGATCGGACGGAATCTGCTGTGCACGAGACGCAGGTCGGTACCTCTTGCACTGAGCGTTCTATCTTTCTTGAGGTGCCCCCAAGTCTCTACCGCGCACTTCACTGTGTTCACGACCAAAAGCGTCGGCCCTTTCCCGTGCGCTTGGCCTTCTCGCCGGGCATGCCCTTCAGCGACTTGTTCCGCTAAATTCCGAGGGTCGGCACATTGGATTGTTCTAATAGGTCGATACACGTCGTCCCAAAGGTGCCCAGAGCGACTGTCGCTATCAATTCGAAAGGAATTCGATTCGAGCGCAACAGAGAGATACTCGGTATCAGGGCTCTTCCTGAGCCAACCGGGCCGTAGAGTCGCACTCATCCACCATGTATTGCAGGGGCGGAAAGGACTTCCCGGCTTGACTATCCCGATCACGAAATGATTGAAGCTGCCCAGAAGTAGCCAACCCAACGTCCATGAGTTGAACCTCGTCCATCACCCACAACGCATCTTGGCTGAGAAGTCCGAACTCCATTGGCCAACGCGCGCGGGGACAAGCGTAGCCGCGGTTCATCGCAGGAGAAAGCAGCATATCCTGGGTGCCTATGAGCACGGCTTCCTGTTCAGGATGCAGGTGCCAGCGGCTGTCGTTCACGCCGCCCATCAGCAAATGGACCCCCACCTTGCCGTGATGTTCGGTGTCACCACTCCAAAGACAATCGACTGCATCGAGTACCGAGCGCACTTCTCGTTCGGTTTGTTCGGCGAGGACGCGCATAGGGAGGCACCAAACAAGACGCCTCGGCCAATCGCAATTCTGTTGTACGACGCGATGCCAAAGCCAGACAACCAAAACACCGAGCGTCTTGCCGAATCCTGTGGGAATACTAATTAGCCGATTTCCACACCCGGACGGAACGGACAGGTCCTTCTGCCACGCATACGGCTGATTCGCCGTTGCTTCTTGGAACAGTGCTTCAAAGGACAAATGCTGCATCACCGTTCACCGTTCGACCGAGACGAATATCTTTCCGTTCGTGGTGAAGCGTGTTGATGGCTAGCGAATTGACGCCCCAACTTGTTCGCTGTTTCGAGTTCGTTCCTCCTTGGCGCGCTCTAGCATGAATGTTGCCAATGAAGGGATCGGGATTTCGCAATCATCAAAGCCCCTCAAGGTTAGTACGCCGGAACGAAGGGTTTGCTCAAATGCCTCGCCTCCACTGGCAAACGACTCCCTGAACTCGACGTCTTCCGACGACTTCAGCAGTTCATCAAGCAAGTTGATGCATTCTTTTCGTCTCAGTCCCCCATCGCCCACTTTGCTATAGAGAGATGTGAGCACGGTTGCAGGCAACAGGGAGGCGTCCAATCTGTCTTTGTAGTACTCCTCTCGAAGTTGATCACCGTATGCAAGTGCGTTTGCTCGATCAAGCGCACGAAGGGAAGGTCGGACTTGTTTGTCCAGTGCTTCGCACACGCCATGAAGGTAACAGGTCAAATGTCGTGGCCAGTTGTCCGAGGCAATCGCAATGTCTTGGGCGAACATGTCAACTAGCCCGTCCTCGCTCACTCCCGCCGTCTTCGCAATCACCTTTAGTGATTCTTTTGCAGCCTGTAAGGTTTCCTTCGGTTCCAGTAGACCTAACTGGATTACATGTCTCCTACTTAGCCTTTGAGAAAGGCCAACATCACGCAATCGCCTTTCACTGTTGGCTAGCCCCGCACACACAAGCAACACTGGCGCATCGAATTGCGTATGCAGTTCCCTGACAAACTCGGCAGCCTTGGTATCCTTCTGAATGTCCTGAATTTCATCAATACATACGATCACAGGTCCCTTAAATGGCCCATTCGCCAATTCCTTGATTTCTGCGCAAGAGTCAATGTCCACGGGAGGAAGAGTGGTGGCTTCTGTACGACTGGCTGTCCCCGCCACACCAGCTTTTATCCCGCCGCCAACCTTTACCTGTTCATGCGTCGTGGCACGCATATCATCTTGAGCGATTCCAGTAAGCTGTTCAGTCAGCTTCTGCCAGGTTGAGCTTACCTTCTTGTCACCTGGAACCTTGGCCCACATAATGCTGGCATCAGCGTGCCATTCCTCCAATATCTGCCTGAGCAAAGCCGTTTTTCCTGCGCCGGGCGCACCGCTGATCACGAAAGTCTGGCCGGGTATAGGTGCGTCTCTATTTGCTTCTGCGGCTGTCTGTATTT
>CAZNYE010000217.1:0-10714 GCA_964577185.1 uncultured Pseudomonadales bacterium
CGGCGCATAGGCAGGGAGTTACTGCGTCAGGTGCGTAGTCAAGTGCCCACAGTCAGCGATCCTATCCTGAAGTACTTCGCCGAGGTCGCCTTGTACCGGATCACAGAATACGCGGATCTGCATGACGCGCGACTGTTTCCAGTACTGATCGACAGCGAGGAGCTTAACGCCTTTGCGGCCCCAGGGGGAATAGTCGGGATCAACCTCGGACTCATGATCGACGCAGAAGACGTGCACGAATTCTCAGGTGTCTTGGCGCACGAACTCGCCCACTTGGGTCAGCGTCACTTTGCTCGCGGCATAGAGCAGCGGCGCGGTTCCATGTTCCGCGACATAGCCGCCTTCGTCGCCGCATTGGTGGTCGCGGCGACCGCCGGAGGCGATGCCGGCATGGCGGCACTTGGCGGTGCGCAAACCATTTCGGCGGCGGGCAGCATGGGCTATAGCAGGAGCCTCGAAGGAGAAGCCGACCGTGTCGCGGTCAATACCATGTACAAGGCGGGGCTTGATCCGCTTGGGGTAGCGCGCATGTTCGAGCGCATGCAACATAGGTACAGGGTTCGGCGCACACCGCCCGCCTATCTTTTAAGTCACCCCTTGTCGGAAGACCGCGTGGCGGATGCCCGCCAACAGGCGGCGCGCTTTCCGCGCCTTGAATACAGCGATTCGCGTTCCTATCAGATGATGCGCGCACGCGTGCTTGTTCGCTATGCCGAATCGCCGCAGGCAGCCGTGGACTACTGGCAGAACCAATTGATCGATGGCGAGGATGCAGATGTGGCGCGTTATGGACTCGCACTCGCACTCGCCTCGGGTGACAAGCCGGAACACGGGCTCGACACCCTCCAGCCTATGCAGAGTGCGTTCGATGACAGTCTCTTATTCGCCGCAACGCAAGCCGAACTCTTCATCAAGGCGGGAGAAGTTGGACAGGCACTTTCGTTTCTCGACCGCCAACTGGCACTGAATCCGGGCAATGCACCCCTGTCTATGCTCAAGGCGGAGGCTCTGAAGGCAAACAACCAGTTCGCCGAAGCCACCGAGGTCTTGAGACGCCAGTCAGCCTTGCGTCCAGAGGACTACGATGTCTGGTACCAACTTGCCGAAGTCGCCGGTCTGGCCGAGGACATAGTGCAGGTTCACATGGCGCGGGCGGAGTTCTTTGCATTGACCGGCAATTTCGAAGGCTCCATCAATCAACTCGAATTTGCAGCCGAACGCGCCAATCCCTCTCAGTTTGAGCTCCTTGCCGGACTGACGCAGCGCATCCGCGACCTGCGAGGCGCCATTGCCGCAAGCAGGTAGATTCACTTCGGATTGTGAGCAATCGAGCACGCCACCTTCGGCTTCCCATGTAAGGGAAGCTCACAGGCGAGTCTTCGCGGGCAATGCGGCCAGGCGGTGGATGTTTCCTTCCTGCGGCGGCTTCGCCGCCCAGAAGACAGAGACGGCGTGCGTGAACATCTCAATCGCCAGGAGTCTAACCCGACGCCGGAGCAGCGGCGCAAAAATCCAGCATCCTCGTCAGCGGGAGCATGGCTCGTTCTCCGAGCTCGGGATGCACATGAATTTCGTGGCTATTCATGTCCTGCAAGGCATCGCGCAAGGATCGAAGTTCGTTCATCGCCATCCAGGGGCAGTGCGCACAGCTTCGACAAGTCGCGCCATGGCCGGCGGTCGGTGCTTCAATGAAGGTCTTGTCCGGGCGTTCCTGACGCAGCTTGTGAAAGATGCCGCGATCAGTGGCAACGATAAAGCTCCGGTTGGCAAGCGACTTGGCCGCGGAAATAATCTGACTTGTGGAACCAACGACATCGGCTTGCGCGACCACGCTACGCGGAGATTCCGGGTGAACCAGTACTGCCGCATTGGGATGCACCTTGCGAAGGTCGCTGAGCGCCCTGCCCTTGAATTCATCGTGCACTATGCAAGCGGCGTTCCAAAGCAGCATATCGGCGCCAGTCTCCTGGGCAATCCAGTCACCCAGGTGTTTGTCGGGCGCCCAGAGAATTTTCTCTCCATTGGCGGAGAGGTGGTCGACAATCTTCAGCGCCACGCTACTGGTCACCACCCAATCTGAAAGGGCTTTCACCCTGACCGATGTGTTGGCATAGACCACCACAGTGCGGTCTGGATGCCGCTTGATGAAGGCTTCAAAGTCATCTGGGGGACAGCCGAGGTCGAGTGAACAATTGGCATCCAGCCTCGGCATGATCACGCGCTTCGCCGGACTTAATATCTTGGCGGACTCACCCATGAAGCGCACACCAGCCACGACCAGGGTGTCGGCCGGATGGTCTCGACCAAAGCGCGCCATTTCCAACGAGTCCGCAACAGTGCCGCCGGTCGCCGAAGCGATGTCCTGTATATCGGCATCGACATAGTAATGCGCCACGAGCACGGCGCCACTCGCGATGAGCAGTTCCCGGCACTCACGAATGAGCGCGGTTCGTTCTCGCGCTTCAAGTATCTCCGGCGAATGAATCGGGATTTCAGCGGCGTCGAGCGTGTAGTCGAGCTCGGATAGGCTGGCACTCAAGCTGTCAAACTTTCCTGATTCTCGCGTCCGGATCGCCGATCGCTTCGTCATGGCGGCAACCATGAGGGCGTTCCTGCTGTCGTCTTCAAGTGATTATAGCGGCTCCAAGAAGGGCGCGTGTTACCCAGACTAGTGATCTTCCTCGCTCTGTGCTTGATCACAGACAGCAGTTTTCAACCCCTTCAGATTGAATCTGCGCGCGAGTCCGCACAGGTCTCTTGCGATCGCGTCCGTCAGCAAGGTCGCATAAGCGTGGGGCTGAAAAGAACTGCACCCAAACGCTTCGACAGACTTCCGAGTTGTATGGCATAAGGTACTCATGCAATTGAAAATGGGGGTCAGTGGCGAGAATTTCAACCTTGCGCCAGACGGCAATGGGACAATGTAGAGGTCAGCCCGACCGGAGCTGCGGGCCGGGCATGGAGTCTGCGCGGCAGAAATTACGGTTGGGTTTGCGTGACACAATTCGAGCGTGATGTGCCTGATACCGGCGTGTGCTTACCACTTTTACCCAGATAACCCAAAAAAGTTTTCGCCGGATGACACTTGACGTGCCAGAATCCTTTCCAAGACGCAGACCCCACGCCCATCCCACGTTTCCCCAATCGCAAGCATCAGCCAGCTCAGCTTTCACCGCCGGCTAGTAGGCTCACCACAAGTCACCCCCGATAGGCCATGTCAACCCCTTCAATCTGTTTCCTGCTCGACCGGCACGAATCGCCACACAACGATAATCACCTTCGCTTGCCTCGCGCCTTCAAAGCATGTGGCTGGCAAGTGTCCGGTGTCGAGCAGACGGCACTTTGCTTAGAGGCGGGTAGAGTAGTGGTGTCCGAAAACAGCAATATTGGACATCTGCTAGAGTTCGACCTCGTTTGGCATCTCGGGTTGGGCGCGCGACAAGGCTTTCTCGACCGCATGGAGTTGCTATCCATGCTGCCAAGCGGATTGCTTGTGACACCCGCCGAAGCACTGACCCTACGTCACGGCAAATTGCATCTATCTGACCCGCTCCTCGCAGACATGCTTCCAGAAAGCTATGCGAGCGCCCACATCGACTTCCTGCTATCGAAAATCACCGAGGGAGACTGGGTGGTCAAACCGGCGGCGGGAAGTTTCGGAGATGAAGTCGTCCGCGTGAATGCGGCGTCCGCGATATTGAAACAACAACTCGAACAGGCGTGCGCGAAGCGCTTCGTGGTTGCGCAACGATATGTTCCACTCGGAGCCATGCCAGAAACTCGCGCGCTGTTCGCCGAAGGTCACGTGATTGGTAGCTACGGCCGTGTGCCGGAAGGGAATCATCCGGGAAATCTCGCGAGGGGTGGGAACGCCATCGTCTCGGACATCAGCGCCACACTAAAGCCGAAAGTCGCGCGTGTGGAGCAATGGCTCACGCTCAAAGGCGTAGGCTTCGCCGCTGCCGACTTTCGCGCGGGACACCTGATCGAGATCGAGTTGCTCTGAGACACTACTCGAAAACGACACTCATGTCTCACAGCGAGTTCTGGCGGCACACTCAGGCACTTTGGGTACGGACCTTGTGCGCCCAATCAAGCTCGATTGGTAGAATAAGGATGTGGATTCGCACGCAACTCGACGTGCCCCAAAGACTTTAGACTACCCTGTGGTAAGTTACTAGCAAGCGTTGCTCTAATGGCCAATCGAAATAAGCTCACTAAGAATACACTGTGTCATCCCCAGCCTCCCCACCCGAGACCGGCAAAACTCCTCGTGACTTGGATGCGCAGATGATTGGCACCGGCACGAACGCCTATGAGGGGCAACACGTGAAGAATCTAGTTCCGCAAGGCGGGAAGTAGAGGTCTTAAAATGAGAGGCGCACTTCAAGAACTCAGTGTCACAGGATTTAAGTCTATCCGAGAACTAAAGGGCTTTCCACTCAAAGACTTAAATGTGTTTGTGGGCGCGAACGGCGCGGGGAAAAGCAATCTGATCGAGCTTTTCCGAATGGTCTTGGCCATGGCACGGAAGAGCTTCACCAAGTTTATTCTTGAACAGAATGGGGCGGACGGATTCCTTTTCAATGGTCCCAAGGTCACTCCGGCCATCAACGCAGAATTTGTTTTCACGTCCCTCAGCGACTACGCAAAAGGCCCGAACACTTACAGGTTCGAGGCGACGCCGACAACCGACGGACGCACCTTTCTCTTGACGGAGGAACGTCAATACGTCAACACCAACCCTTGGTCCTACGGGCCGGCCTCCGAAGAAAGTCGGCTTTGGGATATGAAAGATGAACGGTCGAGCCGGAATCCCGATTGGAACGGGGTCGGGTACTTTGTGTACGAATCGATCTCAAATTGGATGGTGTACCACTTCCACGATACAAGCGCCAACGCGCCGATGCGTCGTTACGAAATTCAAGAGGACTGCAAGCGATTGAGGCCTGACGCTTCAAACATCGCCCCTTTCTTGCTTCGCTTGAAGACGAGCCCTTCACTTTCGAGGTACTACACGGAGATAGTGAATGCGCTGCGGCTGGTCATTCCTTTCTTTGACGACTTTCAACTCGATGTACAAGTAATGGGGGAGGCCCAAAAGGTCGCTTTGAGCTGGCAACAAAAAGGGGCTGATTTTCCCTTGCAACCCTATCATCTGTCAGACGGCTCCATTCGCTTTATATGCCTGGCGACAGCCCTCTTGCAGCCTTCCCCGCCGTCCATGATAGTTATTGACGAACCGGAATTGGGTCTCCATCCAGAAGCCATTGGAATTCTGAGCGAACTTATTCAGGATGCCGCGAAGCGCACGCAGATTTTCATTGCAACCCAATCGCCGCTCTTGCTTGATCAATTCTCTATTACGGACATTGTGGTGGTCAGCCGGAAGGGCGGACAGTCAACGTTCGAACGGCTTGAGCGTGCGGATTATGACCAGTGGCTACAGAATTATTCCATCGGCCAGCTCTGGACCAAGAATGTGATTCAGGGCGGCACCACGCATGAGTAGATACGCGGAAGTCGTGGTCCTGACGGAAGGCCGGACAGAACAGACCTTTATCAAACAGCTTCTCGCGCCCTATATGGGGAATCTCGGAGTTTACTTGACACCTGTGCAGCTTGATAAGCCGGGGCAAAGAGGCGGTGACGTTCGCTTCGTGCGTGCCAAGAACGATATTGGGCGGTACTTAAAGCAGCGAAGCGAAACCTATGTTTCACTCCTAATAGATTACTACGGTATTGGTAGTGATTGGCCCGGGCTCGAGACCATCAAGCCCGGTGCCCCTCCTAGTGACATCGCGGCAGCAATCTGCACTGCAACTCAGGAATATATCGATGCTGAATTTGCTGACTTTGGCGCAGACGTACGATTCGTACCCCACATCGCGGTCCACGAATTCGAAGCACTACTCTTCAGTGAGCCCGAGACGCTAGCGAGGTTCATTCAAGTTAATCAGAAGCATGTAGACGAGATCATTGAGGAATGTGGGGAACCTGAAGCGATAGACAATTCACCTCACTCGGCCCCATCTAAGCGCATCGAGAAGCTCTACCGGCGTTTCAAGAAGACGAGTACCGGCATCGCCATCGCACAGGAGATAGGGATTGAACAAATGCGTTTGAAGTGTTCGGTATTCGATGACTGGCTGGACCGCCTTGAATCGCTTGCGGGTGATGACTGTCGCCCGCGCGAGCACTTGAAGCGCAGGCTCCGTGCCTAGACCGACCATCCCTCACCCACCATCGACTCTGATAATCGCTCCCGTCGTGAAGGATGAGGCTTGGGAAGCTAGGTAGAGGGCTGCTCCAACTATTTCTTCTGGCTGTCCGCCTCGACGAAGGGCTTTGGTCTTTGCTCGTTCATTGAAAGCTTCCATGTTCCAAGCCTTTGAGATGTCGGTGAGGAAAGGTCCGGGCATGATGCAATTTACGCGCACCTTGGGGCCGAGTACCTGCGCCAAGGTCTCGGTCAAATTGTTGAGTCCCGCTTTGGCGGCCCCGTAGATGGCTGCGTCCGTCGCTGGATGAACCGCAGCCGTGCTGCTGACGTTGATAATGCTCCCGCCCTCCCCTTCGACCATTCTTTTCCCGATCAGCGCGGCAAGACGAAAAGGCCCCTTCAGGTTGACGGCGACCACCTTGTCAAACAAGGCCTCGCTCACGGCATCGAGTGAGGGATACAGCGGCGACATGCCAGCGTTGTTGACCAATATGTCAACTTTCCCGAAGGTGGCGTAGGCTTGTTCAACGAGGTTGTCGACCTGCTGCCAGTTGCCCACATTGGCGCCAACGGGCAACGCCCTCTTGCCCTTTGCTTCAATCTCTCGCGCAAGAGACTCACAGTTCTCAAGTTTGCGGCTCACTACCACGGCGTCCGCGCCCCTGTCCGCGAACGCAAGACAAATCTCTCGACCCATACCTCTACTTCCGCCTGTCACCAAGGCCACCTTGCCGGTCAAGTCGAACATATCTTGCATGTGTGGTTCTCGAAACAGCTACTCCACATGATGCCATAGCGGACGAGCAAGGCTTTCGACTTCGCGCAATAATGTGGTTCATTCATTCGACTACATTGGATTTCGACGCATGCAGGGACCGCTCGCAGGCCTGAACGTACTCGACCTCTCCGCCTTTGTGGCCGGGCCACTCTGCGGTGCCATCCTGGCCGACTATGGGGCAAGCGTGATCAAGGTGGAACGACCAGTCTCGGGCGATTTGCAACGAGAGGTCGGTAGCCGCCGAAACAAGGTAAGTGGGTTCCACCAAGTCCTCAATCGCGGCAAGCGCTCGCTGGCCATCGATCTCTCAAGCGACGAAGGCAGACGCGCTGTTCACACCATTTCCAAGCGCTGCGACGTGGTACTTCAGAACTTTCGCCCAGGGGTGACGAAGCGCTTGGGGGTGGATTACGATTCACTCAAGAAGATCAACGATCATCTGGTATACCTTTCGATCAGTGGTTTCGGCGCCAGCGGTCCGAGGCACAAGCAACGCGCATACGATCCAATCATTCAGTTTCTTGCCGGAATCGCCTCGGTGCAGGGCGGCCGCGGAAATAAACCAGTGCAGGTCCGCCAACTACTTGTAGACAAACTCACCGGCCACGCCGGCGCGCAGGCCGTGCTTGCGGCGCTGGTAAGCCGCGGTGTGAGCGGACAAGGACAACATGTGGAGGTGTCCATGTTCGATGTGGCCATAAGCTTCATCTGGAGTGATGCCGCAAGTCAGCAGATACTTCGCGGAGAAGGCATTGAATTGTTTCCCCCGTCCGGAGCCGCGGGATTTATCGCCGAATTCGCAGACGGCTGGGGAGTTCTGTTCGCCATATCGGACGAAGAGTCTCGCGATTTGATGCGCGCCCTCAAGCTCGATGACTTGGTCGAAGATCCACGCATCGCAACGATTGGGGCGCGTAGAGAGAACATCGAGTTTCTCAGGCAGGTGTATCGGACCCGCGTGGCGCAAGCGGCGAAGGCGCTCAGCCTGCGGGAAGCCGAGAAGCGCTTCATCGCTCACGACGTGCCTTTCGCGCCGGCGAGGAGCTTGCAGGATCTTCCGCAGGATCCTCAGGTGATTCACAGTGGGACACTTCGCGCTGGAACGCACCCGATCGCTGGAGACTATCTGGAGGCAAAATTGCCCGCGCTCTTTTCGCAAACGCCGGCGAGCGCGGCCTGCCCTGCCCCCAGCGTGGGCCAGCACACGCGCGAGGTACTGAGCGAATACGGTTTCTCAGATTCCGAGATCGATGATTGGCAATCGCGGGATATGATTAGTAGTTCATGAATCTTCAAGGGTCTGCGGTTCGGATTCGCCAGTCTCCGCACGCTCGCTTCGCGCCTTGTCAATCAGCATCTCGGCCACGCGTAGGGCATCAACAGACGCTCCCTGCCCAATGACCACGTACCTGCCGTCCACGACCAGTGTCGGCACGGAAGCCACTCCAAGCGCACGGGAACGCTGGTCGGCCCGCTCCATGGCACGTTCCACGCGCAGCCCATTCATGGCACGCGCGAAGGCTTCGGCATCCTCTGGTACCACGAATTCAGCGAATCGCTCCGGTGTCGCGAGGTTTCTCCCCCGTTCGCTGATCGCTTCAAACAGCCTCGTGTGGTTTGATTCGACCAGATCCCGATCTCTCATGGCGAAATAGCCGCGAGCAAAGACGTTCCACGCGGGATTGCCAACAAAGGGCGTTATCTCAAACTCCACATCGTCAGGCAGCGTCGCCACCCATTCCCGCAGTCTTGGCTCCAAAGTGGCGCACGCGGGACAACCATATGAGAAGAATTCGGTGACCTTGATGGGTCCCTGGCTTGAAACGAATACGGACTCAGCTATGCGAAACGTGCCGCCCTCTTCCAATATGAGTTCCGTGGGTTTGACTGACATGAAGAATCCAAAGCCCACCACCACCAGCACCACGACAGCCGCGACTGCCATAATAGTTAATCGCATGCGCTCAAGCTTTTTCTCCGCCGCGCGTTCTTGTGCTCTTTTCTTCTTCGCCATCACTGACCTCCTTTTGCTCGATAATCCCATGGAGGCTGAACACTTGCGCGCCAGGCACCGCGCCTTTCGCTTTGAGCGACCAACAAATCCGTCATAAGTCCATACGGGGCAAGACTCATGGGAATGGCATAGCCATCGCGAACCAGGCGTCCGGACAAGCTGTACTGGCGTTGCTCTGGGCCAATAAATCCAAGGCCATCGCTCCGAGGCAAGGGCTGCCCCTCATCGAGCAGGCAAAAGGCCGCAACTGTTCTTTCACCGGTGCTCACAAAGGGCAGGCACAAGACGCGAGTATTTTCGACCAAGGACTGCAAGTGAGCTGTGGCTTCCGCGCCGCAATTAAAACTCTCACCATTCGCGAGCTGGCAGGTCTGGTTTTGCTCAAGCGCGTCCACCCCAAGCAGGTCCACCTCCCAGCCATTAATGAGCAGGGTATCTCCGTCAACCGCGTTGGCCACCACCGGACCAAGCAATCCATTCTCCTGCTCGGTGATGTCCGGCATCATGGGATTCAAGTGGTAAAAGATGGTGCCAATCAACAGGAGCATCCCAACAATGGCTCGATATCCGCCAAACTCTAAATCTCGCAGGTAGAGAAGCATGTGCAACCTGTTCAATGCAGGCCGCAAATGCCGCAGGCCGAAATACAGATTGGCAGCGAGCAACACAAGGAACACCGTTGGACCTGTCACGTCGGCCACACCAACGCTGGTGACACGAGCCACGTAGAGAAAAACCATAAGCCCGATCAGGTTGCCATAGAAAACGGCCCAGATCGCGACGAAGACCCCGAAGCCGGAATTGATCCTGCCGTTGCCCGAATCTTCAAGAAGGTTGATCATCGGTGGGTTCAGTCGAACCATGTCGCGTATGACATCCACCCGAAGCGTCGTGGATTCAAACACGCGACAAATGTGCAGCACCCGAGTCGCAAGCATCCACTGAACAAATATGCCAAAGATCACACCAAGGTGCGGGAGGAATTTGGTTGGGATTTGGTACTCGCCAACGAACACGTAGTCCAAGGTGATATCTCGCTGCAGGCCCATGAGCGCCACGAACAGGAGACTCAGCGCCATGCCCCCCAGACTCCACCAAGAGAGCGTGCCCAGCGCGTCAATGGCGCGAATAATCGCAGTGGCCTGCATGCTGAGCGCTGGAATGCTGCCGGGCAACTCATTGGCTTGGCCCTCGCGCACAGTCTCCTCGGTGCTTTCAGTCTCAGCGTTCACGGTCTTGTTTCCACCTTCGTTAGTCAGCCGTCGTTCGGTTTTCCGTAGCGAGTAAGGGTATCACCAGTCCGAGCACTGCGGGAGATGCAATTCAATGGCACCGACTCGCCGAATTCAAGCACACGGCTTGAGTAATTCCAATCATGGCTGCGAACTCCCCCCGCGAGACCGTCCGGGCATCGATTCGGCATTGATTCAGCCGAATCCGTGGCGTATCCAATAGTTCGCGGGGGGTCGCAGCCATAATGAATACTAATGACCCGGCTCCAGCAATTCCCGCTAGGCAAGGGAAGTCAATGATTTGCGGGGGTTGAAAGAAAAAAGTTCGTAGACTTTCGGACGGAAAACAGTATGATGCGCGTGGTCTTGCAGACTCGGTGCGGGGAATCATGTCCAAGACTCTGTTTCGCAAGACGCTCAACGCCCCGGGCTGCTCGGCCTGGTTCGCCGCTGCTTCGGGCGCGTGG
>CAZNYE010000218.1:0-1805 GCA_964577185.1 uncultured Pseudomonadales bacterium
TGTCGGGCTTGCTCGCGGCCAAGCGACTGAAGGAAGAGGGAGTCGATTTTCTGATCATCGACAAGAATCCAGAAGTTGGCGGTACCTGGCTTGAAAACACCTATCCGGGCTGTCGGGTCGATAGTGCCAATCACATGTACAGCTACTCCTTCGAGCCCTATGACTGGCCACAGCATTTCTCAGATAACGGGGCGCTGCTGAAGTATTTCCAACAGGTCGCCGACAGATACGAGTTGCGAGAGCACCTCAGTCTCAATTCAGAAGTGACCGAAGCGGTATTCGATGAATCTCGCGGTGAATGGTGCGTTCACGCCAAGGCTGCCGACGGGTCTAACATCCTCGAACACGGCAACGCGCTGATGATGGCGACGGGGCAGCTCAACCGACCAAAGTTTCCAGAAATCGCTGGTCGCGATGAGTATTCGGGCATCTCGTTCCACTCCGCGAGGTGGGAACACCAACACCATTTGAAAGGCAAGCGCGTTGGCGTGATAGGCACTGGCGCGAGCGCCTTCCAGTTCGTTCCGGAAATTGCGAAGGAAGCCGCCCAGGTGACCGTGTTCCAGCGCACTCCACCCTGGATTCTGCACACGCCCGAATACCACGACTTCATTCCAGAGGGAAAGCACTGGCTGCTGAATCACCTGCCCTTCTATGGCAAGTGGTTCAGATTCTGGGTCTTCTATGTGGCTGGCGAGGGATTGCTGAGCTCGGTCAAGCGCGATCCTAAATGGCACGACCCGCGCAGCATCAGCGCAGAAAATGACATCGTGCGAGGAATGCTCGAAGAGTTTGTGCGCACAGAGCTCGATGGTCGACCTGACCTCATCGAAGCCTCGATCCCGCAATATCCATTTGGTGCCAAGCGCGGACTGCGCGACAACGGGACTTGGCTGCGCGCCTTGCGGCGGGAGAATCTGGAGCTGATCACTTCGCCCATCGAGCGAATTCACGCTACCGGCCTCACATGTGAGGACGGGCGCTCGTTCGACTTTGATGTGCTCATCTATGGCACGGGTTTCAAAGCCAGCGAATTCTTCTTTCCCATCAAGATTCGCGGCCTCGGCGGCAAGGAGTTGCGAGAACACTGGAACGGCGACCCACGCGCCTATCTCGGCATCACCATTCCGGGTTATCCAAACCTTTTTGTGCTCTACGGGCCGAACACCAATATCGTCATCAACGCAAGCATCACCTTCTTTTCCGAGTGCGAGGTGCGCTATGTGATGGGCTGTATTCGCCTGCTGCTCGACGGCGAACATTCAGTGATGAACTGTCGGCAGGAGGTTCACGACGCCTACAACCAATACATCGACGAGGGCAACGAACAGATGGCCTGGTCAACGCCCGGGGTGTCTACCTGGTATATGAACGCCGCAGGCCGCGTGACGCAGAACTGGCCGTTCTCAATGCTCGAGTTTTGGAATCAGACCAAGTCGCCCAAGGCTGAGGACTACATATTCAGTTAAGCGGTCACCCTCGAATTCCGCGGAACTGAACATGACAAGAGGATTTGTGAGGTCAAGAAGCCACGAACCGGCGGAAGCCCATCGAGCCCAACGTCTCGGCCAAACGACGGCGCGAGTGACATGCCTCACTCGCCACTAGTGCTGGCTGTCCTACAAGATCGAATTCTTCCAATTCTCGGGCAACCATGCCCAAACCACCCTGATTCCCTGATAATGAAAAAAGAAAAAGGTAACTACTCGCCCCCCTTGACACTATAGGACAACGCCCTTGTTGTGGACGCGCGGAAGGGGGAAACACACCATCAACGGCGACATTGCGGTTAATTCCTATAGTGT
>CAZNYE010000219.1:0-2450 GCA_964577185.1 uncultured Pseudomonadales bacterium
TTGCAACACCGCGAGACGCGGCATCGGAACTGCTCAAAAAGGCTCGCCAGGGAAAGGTTTCAGTCCTCTTTGGCAGGGAAGCGGATGGCCTCACCAACGGCGAACTGGATCTGTGTCACCTGCACCTAAGGATTCCAGCGACCGAGGCCTATGGCTCTCTTAATCTGGCCATGTCCGTGCAAATCCTCTGTTACGAATTGAGGCTCGCGGCCCTTGAAGAGCAGGGCAACCGAGTGTTGGACGCGAAATGGGATCGCCCACCCGCCAGCAAAAAGGAGGTCGAACAACTCTTCGAGCATTGCGAAACGCTCATAGGCAAGCTCGACTTCTTGCCAGGAGAGCACCACGGCGTGGTGATGCGTCGCATACGCAGGCTCATGAGCCGAATCGAGCCTGATGTCACCGAGGTCAGCATGCTGCGCGGCCTAATCTCCGCAATTGAAAAGCAGTTGCGAGAGCCGAGGTAGCCTCTACAGGCGTAACCATTGATACCCGCAAATCAAATGTCCCAAGCCCCAGATTGATACTGCGCCACTGATGCACTGAAGTGCCGGACGCACTCGTCGGACATTTGATTTGCAGGCATCAATCGCTTGTCGGCAAGAGGTGTACCATTGAATGAGGTTTTCTTCGTTACTTGTGTGTCCGACCCCATTTATCTTGACTACGCTTCGACAACACCCGCAGACCCGCGGGTGGTGGAGAAGATGAGCCAGTGCCTGCTTGCAGAGGGGAATTTTGGCAATCCGGCCTCTCGCACGCACAGCTTCGGGTGGCGCGCTAGCGAAGCGGTAGAAGAGGCGCGCTCTAATCTCGCCGCATTGCTCGGCGCTGATCCACGCGAGATCGTGTGGACTTCCGGCGCGACCGAATCCGACAATCTGGCAATCAAGGGCGTGGTGGAATCGTCGGATGCCAGCAAGGCGCATGTGATCACTAGCCGCATTGAACACAAGGCGGTTATAGACACCTGCAAGCATCTTGAACTGCTTGGGCACAGGGTGACCTGGCTCTCACCAGGCGAGGACGGCCTGATTACGCCATCCATGGTTGAAGAGGCAATCACCGAAGACACCCGGTTGGTGTCGATCATGTATGCGAACAATGAAATCGGCACGGTCAATGACATCCAGGGCATCGGTGATGCCTGCCGCCGCTTTTCTGTGCCCCTGCACGTGGATGCCGCGCAGATGGTTGGCAAGCTGCCGATTGATCTGTCCCGCACTCCAATCGATCTAATGAGCATCTCCGGGCACAAGTTCTATGCCCCCAAGGGCATCGGCGCGCTCTACGTGCGACGCGGGGCTGTCAAGCTCAACGCCCAGATTCACGGCGGGGGCCATGAGTTTGGATTGCGTTCCGGAACACTTGCCACGCATCAGATTGTCGGCATGGGAGAGGCCGCGCGGATCGCGAAATCTGAGCTGCCCCAGGAGGTCGAGCGTCTGACAAGAATGCGTGATGAGTTCCTGCAACGCCTCTCTGTGATTGAGGGTGCCCATCTCAACGGGAGCGAGACCCAGAGGCTACCGGGACTCGCGAATGTTTCCTTTGAAGGCGTGGACGGAGAGACTTTGATCAACGCCATGACCGGGATTGCCGTGTCCAACGGTTCCGCATGCACCTCGGCGAGCGTTGAGCCTTCCTATGTTCTCTCCGAGCTCGGCCTTTCGCGAAGCCTGGCTTTCGGGTCGGTGAGGTTTAGTTTTGGGCGCTTTACCGAGCAGGAAGACGTCGGCAGTGCGGCGGATGAGGTAATTCGGGTAGTGGAGGCGCTGCGGTCTTAGTTGAGTTCGAGCCAGTCCCGTAGTCCCAGTGATCACGCGACCGTTGCAGACTAGGTCAAAGCAGAGATGTCAAAAGGACTCGACGGGATGCTGATGCAGAATGTAGTTCAGTTCAGTCTCCATTGCCCATAAGGCGTCCCAAAATTGTGGCGAGGTATGCCCAGCCCCTTCCTTGCTTATAATGCTCAATTCACCGAAAGGCCAGTCCGTGGCCTGTCATATCTGAAAGTCTCCATGCAACGTACCCTTTGTATTCTCAAGCCCGACGCTGTCGCTCGCAATCTTGTTGGAGAACTGATTGCGCGCATTGAACAGGCGGGATTTACGCTGCTTGCGGCACGCATGGATCGTCTTGATCAGGAGCGCGCCGGCGGATTCTATGCCGAGCACAGAGGCAAGCCCTTCTTCAACGGACTCATTCAGTTCATGACCTCCGGGCCTGTCATGCCCATGGTGCTTGAGCGCGAGAATGCCATTCAGGGATTGCGCGATCTGATGGGTGCGACCAATCCCAAGGAAGCAGCCCCCGGCACACTGCGCGCCAAGTACGGCCAGTCCATTGATGTCAATAGCATTCATGGTTCCGATTCGGCTGCTTCCGCGGAGCGCGAAATCGCATACTTCTTTCATGGTGCCGAGATTCACGCACGATGAAGCAAGCAC
>CAZNYE010000220.1:0-7946 GCA_964577185.1 uncultured Pseudomonadales bacterium
TTTCTCGTATCGCCGAAAGCGTTGAACGGCTGCGAGACCAGGGCCTCATGCAACGAAGCAAATTGAGCCTCACCGAGCGCGGACTGAAGCTACTCGATTCAGTCGTCGCCGAGTTTCTCTGATCGTTGATAGGCAAGGTCAAAGATCTCGTTTCCGAGAATCTTTCCGCGACGCTCGAAGCGCGTGCTGGGGCGCTGGCCAGAATCTGCCGCGAGGTTGCCGACCCCAGCCTGGTTGTCCAGGCTCGGCTCCGCATCGCAAACCTCAAGCATAGCCCGTGCGTAATGCGCATCGTCGGTCGCGAGTTTGAGTTCGCCGCCAACCTCAAGTCTTGAAGCCAACAGCGCCACCATGTCTCGATTCACAAGGCGACGCTTGTGATGTCGCTTCTTGGGCCAAGGGTCGGGAAAGTAGATATGAATCCTTGCGAGGCTCTGCGGCGTGAACACGATTTCGACGGCGCTGCGCGCATCGCATTCCATCATCCGCAGGTTCTTGAGTGACTTGGCGTGGACTTCCTTTAGCGCACTGCCAATGCCGGGCTGGTAAACCTCCATGCCTATGCAATTCATGTGCGGATGCGCTTCGGCGAAGGCCAGCAGTGCAGAACCCGTCCCGAATCCAATCTCAAGCATCAACGGCGCTTGCCTGCCGAACTGCGCCGCCCAATCCACGCGGGCATTTGGCGGTAGCATGTAGACTGGTCCGAGAGAGTCTATTGCTCGCGCTTGCGCACCCGAGAGCCGACCGCGGCGACGGATATAAAGTTTGGTGTCATGCCCAACCACGGGCAGAGTATTAGGCTGCTACGAGACTCTCCTCGTAGGCTGCAAGCGCCCCGCGCAGCTTCTTCATGGCGTTGGCTTCGAGTTGACGGATGCGTTCGGCCGAAACGCCATATTCGTGCGCGAGTTCGTGTAGGGTGGCCTTCTTGTCCGCCAGCCAGCGCCGCTGCAAAATATCGCGGCTGCGTGGGTCGAGGTCATGTACGGCCTCATCAAGGTCCGACTGCCATGCAGAATCAAAATCGGCTTCGACAACCTGGGCCTCGGGGTTGTCACGAGGATCAAAAAGAAACTCCGAGGGATGAAAGCTTGATTCCTCGGAGTCGTCATCGGCAAATCCATCGAAGGCCATGTCCGAGGCAGAGAGCCTGCCTTCCATGCGGCTTACTTCCTCCGCACTGACACCTAGGTCGCGAGCAACCGACTCGGTCTCATCCTTGCTGAGCCAACCGAGGCGAGCCTTGGCACTGCGAAGGTTGAAAAAGAGCTTGCGTTGCGCCTTGGTGGTGGCGGTCTTCACGATGCGCCAATTGCGCAGAATAAACTCGTGCATCTCCGCCTTGATCCAGTGGACCGCAAAGGACACGAGCCGCACGCCCTTTTCGGGGTCGAAGCGCTTGACGGCCTTCATGAGGCCCACGTTGCCTTCTTGGATTAAATCTCCCAAAGGCAGTCCGTAGCCGCTATAGGAGCGTGCAAGATGTACGACAAAACGAAGGTGCGCGAGGACAAGGCCGCGTGCGGCATCAAGATCGTTTTCATAGTAGAAGCGGCGTGCGAGCGCCTGCTCCTCTTCCAAGCTCAAGATTGGCAGGGAATTCACCACCGAGACATAGGCGTTCAGGTCGCCACCCGGCGACAAATCGTTGTAGGTGATGAGTTGATTGGACATTTGAGCCCTCTCCTGACTGATTGTTCAGCGATGTTCACCGAGATGTTCACGGACGTTTTCCACCGATTCCCTTCGGGTTCTCCCTGCTGGGCATCGGTATTCATGCGCATTTTAGCACTCTCTTCCTTAGAGTGCTAATCCTATTATAGTTACGTATCTAGGGATTTCAAGCGCCTAGAACAGGCCGCCAGCGCCCCAATCGCACCTAAAAGCGCCGCCACCACGAAGAGAATCGCGACCAATGGTGGGTCAAACCCCGGAGCGGAGAGTCTTACGCCGTAACTGCCGAGAAACTGCCGTGCCGGCTCCCTCAAGATAATGACGCTCGCAGAAATCAGCATGGCGGCCATGAGGGCTCCGCCGATCCCGTAGACAATGCCAAAGTAGATAAACGGGCGACGCATGAAACGCGTGGTGGACCCCACGAGGCTCATCACCTGCAGTTCTGCGAGTCGTGATTCGATCACGAGGCGCACCGAACTCGCCGTGACAAGCACGGCACCTACGCCAAAGAGTCCGGCGAGAATCCAAAAAAGGCGGCGGATGAGTTCTGAAATAGCGAGCACCCGGTCGAGCCAGAGGCCTTCGCTGACCACATCGCGCACCTCTTGGATGCTCTGGAGTTCGTCAAGCAAGCGTTCATGATCCCCGCTGCTCATGCCGGGCACAGGCACAACGTCAAATGAGCCGGGCAGGGGATTCTCGTCCAAGTCTTCCACCAGAGATTCAAGCCCAATCAAACTGCTGAACTGATCCAAGGCGGTTTCGGGCGATACATAGGAGGCGGCCTCAATGCGCGGATCTTCAACCAAGTTGCTTTCAAGCCATTGCACACGATCCGTGGACGTGCCCTGCTGCAGATACACGGTGATGCCCGGGCTCCTCGACCAGGGTTCTGTGATGAGTGACAGACTGCTTTCAATGAGGTAGAGCCCCAAGGGCAGCGAGAGGGCGATGCCGATCAAGGCCCAGGCCAGGAGACTTGCCAACACATTGCGCGCCACGTGTTCGAGGGTTTCCCTAAAGAGGCGCCCATGCTCGCGCAGCCAAGCGATCAGTCGCGCACCGAACCCACCGTCCCGTGGTGCGGACTGATTCCAGAGTTCAGGTTCGATATCTTTCAACTGCCTGAATCCTCCACCAGCTCGCCTTCGCGAAGCTCGATAAAGGGTGCGCCAAACTCTCGGATGAGTGCGAGATCGTGGCTCACGACTATGACCGTTGCGCCAATCTGCTGGAACTCAGTGAAGAGTCGCATCACACTCTTAGACATTTCCGGGTCTAGGTTGCCTGTGGGCTCATCGGCGAGCAGCAATCGCGGACGATTGACCAGCGCTCGGGCAATGCCCACCCTCTGCTGCTCGCCGCTCGAAAGCTGCTCTGGTAGCAGGTCTTCCTTGTATTCAAGACCCATGATCGCGAGCGCGTTCAAGGCGCGGGATTCCATCAGCGCCTGCGAACGGCCGGCGACCCTTAAGGGCAACATCACGTTTTCGAGCACCGTGCGCTCCGCGAGTAACCGATGCTCCTGAAAAACCACGCCGAGTTGCTGGCGAAATCGAGGCAGATGCCTTGGCTTGAGCGAGGCGAGGTTGACATCGCCTACCACAACTTGCCCGTAGGTGGGTGCAAACTGGTTCATGATCAGTCGTAGCAGCGTGGTCTTTCCCGCGCCCGAGTGTCCGGTCACAAAGGTGATGGAGCCCGGCGCGAAATGATGCGAGACACCCTGGAGGGCACCTCGCGTCGCACCCACGAACTGCTTGGTCACCTCTGTGAATCTTACGCCGAGTCCGAACACTTCAGTCTTCGTGCCTATTGAAGCAGGGCATCCACATAATCATTCGCATTAAAGGCGTGCAAAGCGTCGAGTTGTTCTCCGACACCAATGAAATACAGCGGCAATGGATGCTTCGCGGCGAGCGAGAACACCATGCCTCCCTTGGCGCTGCCATCAAGCTTGCTGAGCACAAGGCCGGTCACACCAATTTCCTTATCAAAGGATTCGACTTGACGAATGGCATTTTGCCCCGTTCCGGCATCGATCACCTGCAATACATGATGCGGCGAACTGACATCATGCCGCGAGGCGATGCGTTTGACCTTGGCGAGTTCCTGCATGAGATTCGTCTTGACGTGTTGGCGTCCTGCGGTGTCGGCGATCAGCACTTCCGTGCCGCGCGCTTCGGCAGATTCTATTGCATCAAAGATCACCGCGGCGGAATCCGCGCCAGCTTGCTGCCGTACCACCGGAATTCCCAGTCTATCCCCCCAGGTCTGCAATTGCTCGCTTGCGGCCGCTCGAAATGTATCTCCACAGGCAAGCATCACCGACTTTCCCCGAGTATTGAATCGATGCGCGAGCTTGGCGATGCTAGTTGTCTTGCCAACACCGTTCACACCCACCATGAGAATCACTGTTGGCCGCGCCGCACCAAGCGCAAACGGCCTTTGGATGCTTGCAAGGGTTTCCAATGCTTGATCACGAAAAGCCTCGCGGATGGAGCGTGCATCTTCCAATCGTCGCCTCGGCAATCGCCTGCGAACGCCTGCCAAGAGCATTTCCGTCGCTTCGCTTCCGGCATCTGACAACAGCAGAGATTCTTCCAAAGCCTCAAGCGTGAACGAGTCCTGATCCGCCTCTCGGAGATCGGAAAATCGTTCCCTGCTCTTCTGAAGTAGCTTTCCGAGCAGGTTCATGCTGTCCTTCTGTTGTTGCCAGGCCACCCGCAGAGCCTCAACACCAATTGGTATTCTGGTGCAACATGGCCTTCGAATATTGAGTCTGGTTGTAAATGCATGGCTGCTCGCAGTGGGCAAGTGCGCATTATCGGCGGTAAATGGAAGGGGCGAAAGCTGCGCTTTGCGGCGAATGAGGATCTTCGCCCGACACCCGGCAGGTTGCGCGAGACACTGTTCAATTGGTTGGGCGGGGATATTCAGGGTGCGACGTGCCTAGATCTCTGTGCCGGATCAGGCGCGCTAGGCATCGAGAGCCTTTCCCGCGGCGCCGCACTCGTAGACTTTGTGGAGCGTGATCGGCGGGTCGCTGCCGCCTTGGAGAACACCTTGAGGCAGCTGGGAGCGACGGATTCGCGGGTTTGGACGCAGGACGTGCGGCGCTTTGTCGCCCTCTCTGAGCAGAAGGGGCAGCGCTGGGACATTATTTTTGCCGACCCGCCATTTGCGAGCGGCCTGCTGCCTTGGCTCTTCCCTAGGGTGCTCGACCTTCTGGCATCGGATGCGTCGTTTCTCTGTTTGGAAGCGAGTGTCGGGCGCACGTTCGCCGAGGGGCGCTGGCGGGAACTGCGCACCTCGGTAGCGGGAGATACTTCGATGCGGCTGATTGTGCGCTCCGCCCATGTGACGGACGACTGATGTTGATACCATGCGCAACTCTCCAAGGTAGTTGACGAGCATGACGAGCGTCGCTTATCCGGGCACATTCAATCCGATCACCAACGGACATACAGATCTGATTGATCGTGCGCTGCAGTTTTTCGACACGATCGTGCTGGCCATAGGCACCTCGAGTGGCAAGCATCCTGCCACCGAACTGGCTGATCGAATAGCGCTCTGTCAGCAGGTGCTCAATGGCTACGGCGATCGGGTGACCGTGGAAGGATTCAATACGCTACTGGTGGACTATCTTCGCGAGCGCAGCGTACGTTTTGTTCTGCGCGGCATACGCGACTTGCAAGATTTCGAGTATGAGTTCCAAATGTGTGAGATGAACAAGGCGCTTGCGCCCGAAATCGAATACGTGTTCCTGCCTACTTCCAAGAACGTGTCCTTCATTTCCTCCACGCTGGTGCGTGAAATCGCTTCGCTCGGTGGAGACATACGCCCATTTGTGCATCCGGCCGTAGCAAAGGCGCTGATGACGAAAACGCCTTAAGTCTGACACCTCGGACAGTAGAAGGTCGACCGTGCGCCGCCGAGACGGCGAATATTGGCACCGCAGCTCGTGCAGTCCTGCCCGCCACGATCATAGACCTTGAGATTTTGCGCAAAGTAGCCGGGCCTCCCATCGCTTGAATAGAAGTCCCTCAGGGTGGTGCCGCCCTTGTCAATGGCTTTCTCAAGCGTGCGTCGAATAGCCTTCGCCAAGCGTTCATAACGGCCGACAGCAATCCTTCCCGCTGCCGTTGTTGGTCGAATCCTCGCTTCAAACAGGGATTCACTCGCATAGATATTGCCGACACCGGCAAGAATCCTGGCGTTCATGACAAAGTCCTTGACCGAGAGACGCCGCCCCCTTGATCTTCGGTACAGGTACTCGCCATCGAGATTCCTAGAGAGCGCATCTGGGCCGAGTTCCCGCAGTAGGAAGTGTTCCTCGACCGGCGCCCCTTGGTGATGCAGGCTGCCGAACCGTCGTGGATCGTTATAGCGCAAGACGAGGCCGTCGAACAGGAGATCGATGTGATCGTGTTTCTCTGCCGGTGGCACCTCTTCGAGCAGGCGAAAGCTGCCAGACATGCCTAGATGGGAAATCAGGAATTGCTGACCTTCGTCGGATTCAAAACCAAACACCAAGTATTTGGCGACGCGGGAAAGTGAGCCGAGGTGTGCGCCGCGCAAAGATTCAGGAATTGAAACCGGCCAGCGAAGTTCTGGATTGCGCAGTGTCCACCCCGTGAGTGGACGACCGTTGAGGGGTGCCGACAAGGCCCGCCGGACGGTCTCGACTTCCGGCAATTCTGGCATTTGCGGAGGCCCCGTGAAGGAGAAGCTACTTGATCTTGGCTTCCTTGTAGATCACGTGCTGGCGAACCACTGGGTCGTACTTGCGGAGCTCAAGCTTTTCCGACTGTGAGCGCGGGTTCTTGGTGGTCACATAATAGTGGCCGGTTCCAGCCGAAGAAACCAATTTGATCTTGTTTTGTTTGCGATCCGCCATTGCAACATCCTCTCAAATTTTCGAGCAATTTTTCCGACTTACACGCCGATTACACCTTTTCGCCACGCATTCGAATTCGCTTCACCACTTCCTCTATGCCGAGTTTGTCGATCGTTCTGAGCCCCGTGGTCGAAACCCGAAGCCGCACGTAGCGATTCTCGCTCTCAAGCCAAAACCTGTGATCGTGCAGGTTGGGAAGGAACTTCCGCCGCGTCTTGTTCTGCGCGTGCGAGACGTTGTTGCCCGACATGGGACGTTTTCCTGTGACCTGACAGACTTTAGACATGGGAATTGCCATCCAAGCGACTCGATGGCGTTCGACTGCTCGTGAACGGCGCTTTATACATCAAGTCGGGTTGTTCGCTCAAGCGCTGCGCTGCACGATTCTGCCCAACTAAACCGTCGTGCTGTGCCCGATGAGCGGATAAGCCGTGGTGTATTTGACTTGTCTGAGCGCGATGGTGGAATTGAGATTGCCGACCTCTGGAAGGTGTACGAGCCTGTGTTTGACGATATCCTCATAGGCCGCGACATCTTTCACCACGATCCGCAACAGATAGTCTGTGCCCCCCGAAATCACGTAGCATTCCACGATTTCGGGAATTTCCTGCACTGCCTCCTCGAAGCGCAGCATGGCGTTTTCCTGGTGCAGGCGCAGGGTGACATTGACGAACACATTGACTGAGCACTCGATACGCTCCGGATCGAGCAGCGCCACATAGCCCCGCACGTATCCATCCTCCTCAAGACGCTTGACCCGGCGCCAGCAGGGCGTGTGTGAAAGCCCGACTCGCTCACCGAGTTGCAACATGGTGAGTGTTCCATCTTGTTGGAGCTCTGTGAGTAGCTGTTTATCAATAATGGAGAGAGACATGCAAATTTATTCCGATAAACCTGAATATAGAGGAATCATATGGCACAGAATCATCATTTTCGCACATAAAAAGCCATACGTTCCTAAGGCGGTTAGACTAGTATTCTGAGCAACATCTCATACAGGTAATCGATAAGTCGGGCATGCAACTCCAAGACTTCGAATTGAGTGACCGCTACACCCTTGCGCACGGAGGAGTGTTTCTTTCCGGCGTTCAGGCGCTCGTGCGTCTGACCATGGAGCAGTCCATGCATGACCGCGCGCGCGGTCTTTCAACGGCTGGATACGTCACAGGTTACCGGGGTTCGCCGCTTGCTGGACTCGATTCGGAGTTTCTCGCCAATCAAGCGCTCATCGACGAGCATGGGGTAAAGTTCCACGCGGCGGTCAATGAGGAGTTGGCCGCCACCGCGCTTTCCGGAACCCAGCAAGTGAGCCTGTATCCGGGCGCCAGATATGATGGCGTGTTCGGCATGTGGTACGGCAAGGCAC
>CAZNYE010000221.1:0-13358 GCA_964577185.1 uncultured Pseudomonadales bacterium
CTTCGACTAAGAAGGTCCTGTCATGCACCGTGATGGCCGCGTGGCGAGCGGCATCATCGGAGAGTGCGGCGCGATGTTCAGGCATCAGTTACATGTCCGGCAACAGCTTCCATCGTCCCTCTTCCATCAATCAGCCCCCCAGACAATAGCGGCCTCGCCAACGCATTCTCGCGCAGCCTCCTTCTTGCGTGTACAGTAGATATTGGCGGCATTGGCCGGCAGCGCAAAGGCAAAATCGTCATAGGGTTCTCCCGAACCTTCGCCAATGGTGCAGCCACCCCGGACAAGGTTTTCCTTGGCGGATTCAAGGTAGACCGCAAGTTCCCGCAGGGTGTTTTCGGGGTCTTCTAGCGGCAGATCAACATTACCTCGCAGGTAATGTAGCGATGCTTGGATTTCCGTGTCCTCGCCGAGCATGGCCTTGACGGCGTAGGCGTAAAGACAGCGCTGCAGTTCCTTACCCCCATCTAGGATGAACGGGCGCTTGTCTGTCACTTTGGGGGCCTTGCCGGTCTTGTAATCTCGCACCAAGGCCCGATTGGTGTCTTCGGAAAGATCCAGCCGGTCAATGTAGCCACTGATGCGAAATTCGGTCTGGGGAATCTCAACCAACAGCTCCTGATTCCAAGGAAGCGGCGCATCGGACTTGGTGAGGGCACCGCCGAACGGCACTTCGGCATAGGCTCGTGCCAAAGCCTTTTCTTCTTCACGCAGGAGGGCCACCGAGCTCAGCGCTCGCGCCTCCTTGAGGGTTTGCTGCCAGACACTCCTGGGCGGGACTGGTCTTTCCGCTTCCCATTTTTCAGCGACTTCTGTGGCGGCTTCAGAGATGGCTCTCCTGATCTCATTTTCACTGGAATTTGCGAAGCCTCCATTGCCTTCAAGCGCACGGAGTGCTCGTTCCAGCATGTCGTGTACAAGATCACCCATCGCCAGGGTGTCAAGCGTGAGTGGGTCTTCTCCGCTGTCTGAACACCTCAAGCCCAGCCCGTAGCGCCACACGAATCCGAGTGGATTGCGCAACAGGAGCCTGAGAGAACTCGCTGACTGAGTGTTTGCGAGAATCTTGCGGATGATCGGATGCTCGGAGCGGACGAGGCCATCATGGGGCGTGATCTCTTGGCATCTGTGCCAGTTTTGCCAGCAGGTGTAGGCGGATTTGGCTTGCCTCAGAGATCGAAACTCCTGCCCGCGTGCGGTCAGCCGGTCGGTCTCACTGAAGGCGTGTTCTGGAACGCGGTTGCGCCTGAGATATTTCTCTTTCTCGGCCGGATAGTTTTGCAAGAGCGCACTACGACCGAGCCGTCGGCCCTCGCTGTCACGACGCGCTCTCGAGAGGACGACTTCACGCGCGGTGGTGGCGAGAATCGTCTCAAAGTCACGCGTGTCCGCCAAGTTGATCGGCAGTGGCTCAAGTTCTGTCGTTTTGATGATGTGATCCGAAAGCAGGCGGTCTTCAAAGGCCACATGCGGCCAGCGCCCTGAGTTGAGTCCGAGCAGGTAGACGTAGGGTCGTGGGGCTGCGGCAAGCGAGCTTGCGGGTGCCCAGACGATCGAGTTGTTCGGATCGAGCGAGTCGTCTGTCCGCAAGGATTCCAGACTGAGTTCGAGCGAAGCCGGCGGGCCGAGCAGCAGGGCCTTGCGCCAAATGGAGAGCGGTAAGCCATTGAGTAGGGCTTCGCCGATCTCTGCCGCCTGGTCTTTGCCCCGGTCGAGGATTCCTACGAGTTCGAGCAGATGCCCGCCGTGATCGTTTTGATCGGGCCAGTCTTCCGGACGCAGCCCGTTAATCAGATTGGTCCACGCATTGAGACTGCTCAGAGGTGCTTCGGAAGGAAGAATGCGCATCCAGCCGTTCGGCAGAACCTCAAAGGGGCCGGGATAGCGGGAGAGGATAGAAGCGAGGCGACGGAAGCGGGTCTGAGAAAGGCCGCGCAGCAGGACATCCGCGAGCGCCGCGGCCGCCTGACCATCTCTTGATGCCGCCAGATTCACGCCATGCGCGAAGTGGATATCGAGGTTGGCGTCCGCGGCGAGGGCGAGGAGATGGTCGTCATAGTCGGCGGTGGCTGTGGCGGCTATGGCGATCTCTTGTGGTTTCGCCTTGCCGGATGCCATGAGTTCGCGCGCCCAGCGGACGGCTTCTATGGCCTCGTGGTAGGTGGTCGCGGCGCTCACGCAGCACTTGGCAGGGGTCTCAGGTTCGGACTTTTGTATGTGGATAGTGGAGCGGTCGAGCCAGTCCGGGACCTTGCGGGGCCCAGCCATCCATTGGATTGCGGTGTGTGTCCCAGCCGCTTGCAGCAGGCTTCGCCAGCAGGGAGAAAGCTCGGTCAAACCATGGAATTCTATGTCTCCGAAGATCGCCCGGGTGTGGTCGATACGCAGAAGCGCCTTATCGACGAGATCGAAAGGACGCAGCAGGTGGGCGGGAAGCTCATCAAGGATCGCTTGCTCAAGGCTGGCGATGGCGGCGATTCTGGGGTGCTCAGCGCTATCGGCCTTGAGGTCAATGCCGGAGAGCCATGCTTTCGAAAGTGTATCCGCGGCGGCGCGCACGAAACCAGGCAGTTCTTTGATGCTCTCAAGTTCTCCGAGAACGGTTTTGGGCAGAGCAATTCGAATGGCGTCGCGCAGTCTGTCCTTATCGATCGGCAACAGAAAACCGCCGGCAAGCCGCGCTGCGAACCGCTCGATGGTCATGATCTGAAGCCCGTGTGCGCCCTTTCGCGCGGCTTCGAGGCGGAGTTCCCGCATCGCCAGTCGGCCAAGAGTGATGATAGTGCGGCGATGCCCTACGGACACAAGCTTCCCTGCTACGAAGATGCGTACATTGTGCAGCATGTCGGGGGCGAGCAAGCGCATTTGGTTCCAGCATCACGGGAGGATGAGGACAAAGGCTCCTTTCGAGGACTGCAACCCCAAAACTTGATCAAATTGAGCAATTCTCATTATGGCTACGAATTCCGCCCGCACGACTGTCTGAGGGTCCATTCCGCAGTGATTTAGCCGAATCTGTGGGGTATCGGGCCTTCACACGGGAGTTCGCAGCCATAATGAGAATTGCTGGACCAGAGAGTTGACACACGTTTTCGCGTATGCAAATATGAATCATTCTCATTCGTAAGGAGTCCACCTGTGGGCAGGCATTATTCTTTCGCTGGCTTCGCCGTTCTGTGCGCTTTTGTCCCCTTGGCACAGGCGGAGCAACAGGAGCACACGCTCGAAGAGATGGTCGTCGTTGCCGAGTATCTGTATGTCGATCGCGTCAATGCCCTCAAGACGCCCACCCCCGTCCTTGACGTGCCGCAGAGCCTCTCAATCCTGACAGCCGAACAGGTAGCGCTGCAAGGCTTCACGAGCATCGGCGACATTATTGACTACACGCCCGGGGTCAGTAATTCCCAAGGCGAAGGGCATCGCGACGCCGTCGTTTTTCGCGGTGTGCGTTCAACAGCCGACTTCTTTATCGATGGCGCTCGCGACGATGTCCAGTACTATCGCCCGCTCTACAATCTGGAGCAAGTGGAAATCCTACGCGGCCCGAATGCGCTCCTTTTTGGGCGCGGCGGCACCGGCGGCATCCTGAATCGCGTCACGAAAAAGGGCGTGATCGGCGAGACGTTCACAAGCTTTTCCGCGGGCATCGGCACGTTCGGCGAAATCGATGCTCAGGTCGACAGTAACTTTTCGGCGGGGGATCGCTCAGCCTATCGGGTCAACGCCTTCTTTGAACGCCTAAACAACCACCGCGATGCCTATGAGGGCGATCGATTCGGGATCAATCCCACCGCCAAATTTGAATTCGGAACAGCCACCACGCTTGATCTTGCCTATGAGTACATTGACCACCAGCGGTTCATTGATCGCGGCATTCCGACAGGGGCGGACGGACAGCCCGTTCAAGCGTTCGAAGACATTGTGTTTGGTGACCCGGAACTCAACACCTCCGAAATTACAGCGCATTTGCTTCGTGCCGCCTTGCAGCATGACTTTAGCGCGAATCTTAAAGGCAACTTGAGCGCGTTCTATGGCGACTACGACAAGCTGTATCAGAATTTCTACGCCTCTGGCTATGATCAGACCGGCTCCCCGGAGCAAGTGACGCTCGATGGCTATGTGGACACGACCGAGCGCCAAAACTTCATCTTGTCGGGCAACCTGATTGCTGAAATGACCACGGGGCCGCTCTCCCACACCTTCATCTTTGGCGCGGAAGTCATCGACACAACGTCTGATCAAGATCGCTTCAATTCGTTCTGGAGCACAACCTCCGACGACAACGAAGTCTTTACTATTGCGCAGCCTCTGCAATTGCACACGGGTCGTGGCATCAATGCATCCGGCGTTCCGACCACAAACAGCTTTAGCGCGGACCTCAATGACGACACGCGGGTCGGCATCGACGTGTTTTCGGCCTACATCCAAGATGAGATTGAGATCTCAAGCAATGTGCATGTGATTGTCGGTGCACGCTATGACCGCTTTGACATCGACGTTTTCAATGTCCCGGCAGATGAAACGCGGCGCAGGCAGGACGAGGAAGTCACGCCGCGACTCGGCATCGTCTTCAAGCCGAGGGAGAACATCTCAGTTTACGGGAGCTACAGCGAATCCTTCCTGCCAAGAAGCGGCGAACAGTTTGCCAACATCAACGGCCAGAATGACCGTCTTGAGCCAAACACCTTCACCAACTTGGAAGCCGGTGTGAAATGGGACCTCGGCCGCATGCTGAGTCTTACCGCCGCAGTCTTCGAGATCGAGCAAAGATCGCCCCAAGTTGCCGACAACGACCCGTCAACCCTCGACGTGATTGACTCCGAAATCTCAGGCTTTGAGGCTCAAGCCAAAGGATATCCATCTCGCAATTGGTTCGTCTCGGCCGGGTATAGCTATCTCGACGGCGAACAGGTCAATCGGGCAGGCGCAACGGGCTTGCGTCCACGCGAATTGCCGGAGCATTCGTTCTCCTTGTACAACCGTCTGCAGGTCTCCGAGAAGTTTGCCATCGGCCTCGGCCTGACCTATCAGGATGATAGTTTCATCAACAACGGCAATAGCGCTGTCCTGCCAAGCTATACGCGCTTTGATGCGTGCGCGTACTATCAAGTCTCCGACCGGCTCCGCCTTCAAGTCAACATCGAGAACTTGACCGACGAGCTCTACTTTCCGCACTCGCACAGCACCCATCAGGCAAGCGTGGGGGCACCGCTCAACGCGCGGCTAACGATTACCAGTCGCTTTTAGCACCCTCCAATCGACCGAGCATCCCGTCTAGCACCGCCAGCGAAGAGTACGGCAGAAAAGGGACGCCCATCCGCCAGGGTGACAGTGGTGTCCCTTTCGCTTCCCTTTCGCTTCATTCGAAGATCAGCTCTGGAATGACGACTTCCCAGGAATCGCACTTGGTGATTGGCAGAAACTTGGGATCCGAAATTTCTCGGTTCCATTTGATGATCGCCATGACCTTTGCGGACCGGTACTTCTTTCCTTTTGGTGGCTCATAGCTGCGCGCCATGGCGCCTACCAATGTTCCACGAACATCATGCAAATTCCAACGCCCCTCGTGCGTCAACCTCATGTCAAGTGCATCACCGGCTGATAGCGCTGCGATCGATTTGTGCACGTCGTTTTCCGGGGCGAAGCGTCCAGCGAAGCCGATATTGACCTGCTCCAAGGTCGCGGACACATGGTGCCGCCCTAGCCCATCCGCATCCGCGAGCCGCTGTGCGGGCTGGCGGAATTTCACCGATGTGTGTCCCCGTAGGGGATTAAGAAGGCTTGTTGGTCGTTCGAGCGCGGCCAGCGTCAGTGTGTGCCGCGCGCGCGTCATGGCTACGTAGTACAGACGGCGAGGCGCGTCCTTGTCTTCTCCAACGCCGGTCTTATCCCAACCGCCGTCGAGCACCACCACATGATCGAATTCCAGTCCCTTGGCCCTGTGCGCGGTGAGCAGCAGGAGTCCTCGCTGACGTCGCCGAATGTCACGTCCCCACTCCGCGAGCCATTCGATCAAGTGATTGATGGTCGTTCCTTCGCTCATCGATTCTAGCTCGTACTCTTCTATCGCTTGGCGAAGCAATTCCTGCCAGGGTCCTGGTGGCTGATCCTCCATCCAAGCTACGAGTTCTTCAACGCGCAACAACTGTGATTCGTGCGCTCTTAACCAGTCGATGAACTGCTGTGTCTCTCGCAACCGCCAAAAGCTGGGAATTTCCTCGTTGGCCAACTGTGCGGACACGCCTTCACGCTCACAAACTGCGCGTACCGGCGCGAGGTATTTCCATTCACGCGCGATGACAGCACAGCACGACCAATCCCAATCCTTATCCAAACGCTGCAGTCGCTTCAGCTCAGTGATGACCGAAACCGCCTGACTGAACGCATCCCTTCCAGCGTCCAGAATTTGCACATGTCCACGGCCTACAGGATCGCGCGACTGCCAAGCCCCGCCCGGACGATCCTTGGTAGGAGGTCAGAGTCAATCGCCTTGGCGAGATTGCCGAGCGTTGTCTCGGCCAAGAGGTCTACCCCTCGGCTACCCTCAGGCAGACATTGAAGGAAATGGTCCAACAAGAGGCGCGCCGCGTCTCGCCTCATTTGCGCGGTATCTTTGAGAGGCGACCATGCACGGCGCATCACCACCCGCACCGTCTCCGAATCCAACTTGCGAAGATCCAAGCTGCCGCTCGCTCCACCTTCTCCTCGTCCGTCGGCGGAAACGCTGCGCAGGATGCGCCAAAGCCGTTCAGGCAAGGGGTCGGAGAATTCTTGCTCACGCAACTTCTGCGCCGCCACCCGCAAGTGCAGGAAGGATTCATCCCCCTTGGTTTGGTCGGGATAGGCCAAGCGCATGTGATCTATGAGAGCGACTTCGAGTTCGCTTGCTTCTTGAAAGCGTTTGATTGAGGAATTTGCCACGCCCTCATGAACAAAGGCGGTCAGCACCGAATCATTGCTGGCGATGCCGAGCCGTTCCATGTCGTAGAGGGCATTGCGAACGCCTTCCGAACTGAGCCCCGAAGCGCCCATGAGCTCATCTGTGGTGACGGCCTGGTCCGCATCGGCCTGCATCAGGGTCTGTGCGATGAGCAGCAGGCTTTTGCGATATTGCTGCGTTAACTCCGCCCGTGCCAGTCGCTGACCGGCCTGCTCAAGCGTATTGACCCGCAGTGAAGACGGGAAGACCTCGACGCGGTTCTCATCCCTTGTGAGCAGATCCGCGTCTTCGAGCCAAGAAACCGCTGTGCGCACACGGGTATCGTCGGTCAGCGGATCCTGTTCAAACAGTTGATCCTCATCGGCCGTCAATATCTCTCCCACGGTGGCGACCACGTCTCCACCAAAGCGCTTGCGCCTGTCTAGATGCCTGAGCGCCCGAAGGATGCCGTGAATTTCCTGCCGAGTTAGACGCGAGCGCGCGGACAAACGGAACTGATCTTCCACATCTTCAGGCGCATAGAGCAATACGCAACGGGCAATATCGCGGTCCCGCCCCGCCCGACCGGCTTCCTGCAGATAGTGTTCGAGCGACCCAGGCACATCCGCGTGTATCACAACCCGTACGTCAGGCTTATCGATACCCATCCCAAAAGCATTGGTGGCCGCGATGACCCGCAGTTCTCCCGCGATAAAGCGCTGCTGCACATGCTTCTTGACCTCGGGAGAAAGACCGGCGTGAAAGTGGTCCGCGGACCAGTCCTCGTCTCGCAGGAACTCGGCAATTTCCTCGCTTTGTCTACGCGTAGCGCAGTAGACAATGGCACCGCCGGAACCATTGGCGGGAAGATAAGACTCCAGCACCTGAAGCACATGGGGGTACTTTTCAGCGCCGCGGGTTGGCACCACTTCAAAGGTCAGGTTTGAACGCTCCGCACCCCCGTCGAACAGCCTGAGCTCTATGCCTAGCCGGTCGCGAAAGTGATTGATGATGTCGTCCCGAACGTCCGGCTTGGCGGTCGCTGTCAGGCAGAGAATCGGTGGAATATCCGCACCCATCGCCCTTTCTCGGATGAATCGACCTAGATAGCGGTAATCCGGACGAAAGTCGTGCCCCCAACCGGAAAGGCAATGGGCTTCGTCAATCACCCAGCTTCCGATTTCTCGTTGATTGAGCGCGCGCCTGACCGGTCGCGAGCGAAGCTGTTCGGGAGAGATGATGAGGATGCCCGCATCGCCGAGCCGCACCCGCTCCAAGGCGTGGGAGCGCTCCGGCATGGACAAGAGACCGTTCACGGCGACAGCGCAACCAATACCCTGGCTCTCAAGACCCTTCACCTGATCCGCCATCAGCGCCACCAGCGGTGAGACCACCACCGTGAGTGCTCCGGTCTTATCGTAGCGGGACAGCGCTGGAATCTGATAACACAGGGACTTGCCCGTACCCGTCGGCAAGATACCGAGCAGATGCTCACCTTCAAGAGCAGACTCGACGATCACTTGCTGCATCGGACGACCGTCCAGATAACTTGGCTCGGGCCGAAAACTGTCAAATCCAAACCAGCGTTTGAGTTCCTTACATGGATCATGCCGTTCGCGACACCATTCGCACTCCGGATTGGGGCACATACTGTCTCTCAAGGTGCGCAATAGCTTGCCCGTCTCGGGGAATTGATAGAGCACCCAGGGCGGCAGGACAGAATTGCCACCCGCGACCGACAGCCATGCAAGCGCGAACGCGAGTGGCCAACCCAAATCGTCGACTGAGGCAAGAAGCGCTTCAGTGTGTGTCCTGCAAGCCACCTGCGAAAGTCGATTGCGCATGGCGGTCCTTGCCTGCTCTTCGGAAGGACGACCCGAATCACGGAGTGTGGAGAACAGCACATCAAGCGCGAGGTCGATGCCGAGGTGCTCAGGTGTACAAATCCAGTGCCACGCGGTGAGCAGATCCGGGGGCGAGTCTTTGAATTTCTCACACTGGTTGTGAAACGCCTCTAGTGCAAGCCTGGAGTCGATCTCTGGGTTGTTGATCTGACCACGCCGCAGGCCGGCATCCTGGTAGTGTTTGACGAGGTGATGATAGGGGTGTGCCGGGAACGCAAGCGGATTTATGCGCAGTGTGTCCACCACCGGGAGCTTCAGGAGCTTGAGGTGCGGGTTCGCCGCCTGCAGGTGCTTCAGGTCGAACTCGATGATGTTGTGTCCCAAGAGGTAGCCGGCGCCCCTGGCAAATCGATCAAGATCCTCAAGCGCCTTGTCGAGGTCTCCCACCGAGCGGTGAAAGGATGCGCCCGTGTTCGAACGCACCGCACCGATCTTGTGGATACGGTTGTCCTTGTTCCCCACCTCCAAATCGAGGGACACACAGGCCAGGTCGAGGGACACACGCGACATCATGTCAGGGGACACCCACCGTCCTGTCAGGGGACACCCACCGTCGCCAGGACACAGACCCCGCGAGCGGGGACACAGACCCCGCACAGACCCCGAAAAAGGCGCACGCTGAGACGACGAAAAACCGAAAGACAACAATCCCACCCGATTCCATGGCACATTGACCGCGCATTGCACCACACTGCGCGATCTCGCACATCAATTCACCGCAATTTCGCACAACAAGTCAATCACATATCGCACAGCGACACGCGCGGAACCGTGGCAAGCTATGTGTTCACTTAAGGGAACATAGGGCGTATACTTAATGGCAGCCGATCTTCACGAATACCCTTCCATGGTCGCCGATCTCACCGCGAGCGGTTTCAGCGATGAACAGACACGGGCTCTGGTCGAGTTCATTGGACGCGTGGTGGAAGACTCGAAGGATGGAATCATGGGGGAGCTCGCCGAGGTCAAGCTTGAAATGAAGGAACTGAGAGCCTTGATGCACAAACTACTGTTCGCGACGATTGGCGGGGCCTTCGCGATTTGCGTGGCGCTCCTAGGTATCTTGGGCACCACTTCGGCGACAGGTTGACTCCTCGAGTGCCTACTCCATCAGCTTAGAACCTTTGAAAGAATCGTACCTGAGGCACATCTTTGAAGTCGGCGTCCTGTGTCCATAAGGTCGCACCCGTGATGCGCGCTGTAGCCAGAATAATGGAATCCGCCATCGCCAACCCCCACTCCTGCGCTAGTCGCGCTGACTCTAGCGCTAGGGCAGATGACAGCGGAATTTCACGACCCCGTCTCATCGATGCGGCGACGCGAAGGGCATCGCCCTCACCTCTTTCCCGCAACACTACACGGAAAACTTCATAGAAACAGAGAGTTGGAACAACCAGCCGATTTGCATCGGCAAGCGGCTCAGCGAAAATGTCAGCGTTGGGTCCGTTGGTGAAATACTCAATCCAACCCGAAGAATCAACCAAGTGAAGTTCGCTCACGGCCACCAGATTTAAAATTCTCGATCCGGCTCACGCTCCAGATGAGTATCTATGCCCGCCAGAAACCCCCTCATTTCACGAAAGTCCCTTGGTGGGACGAGCTCAATACGGTCTCCGTAGCGAACAACCTGCAGTCGCTGGCCAGGTTTGATCCCAAGTGACTCACGCACCGATTTTGGAATGACAACTTGGAATTTCGGCGACACTTTCACATGTTCCATACCGAACACTATCGATCAAAAAAACGTAAAACGACTTTATCACACGAATCCGCTCGTGTTCATCAATTGCCAGCGGCTCACGAGCGTCCCACACGCATCGGACCTGCGTCCGCCCGGCGATCATACGAATACGACACCCCCAACCCGCTATCATTCCCGCTTTGGCACGTCCGTCCCTAAACCTCTATGAAATTCTCCAACCGCATCACCGATATGCTCGGTGTTGAAGTCCCGATCATCCAAGCTCCCATGGGCTGGATTGCGCGCTCTCAGCTCGCTTCAGCGGTGTCCAATGCCGGTGCTATGGGCATCATCGAAACCTCTTCTGGAGAACTCGATAACATCCGCGAAGAGATCCGCATCATGCGAGCCCTCACCGACAAGCCGTTCGGTGTGAACATCGCGCAGGCGTTCGTGCGCGACCCGAACATCGTCGATTTCGTGATTGATCAAGGCGTCAAGTTTGTCACGACTTCTGCGGGGAATCCGGAACGTTACACCGAGCATCTCAAATCAGCGGGGCTCATCGTCTTTCATGTGGTGCCAAGCCTCTCCGCCGCCCTCAAGGCAGTCAATTGCGGGGTCGATGGATTGGTCGTGGAAGGTGGAGAAGGCGGCGGATTCAAAAACCCGCGAGAAGTCGCGACCATGGTGCTCTTGCCGCTCGTGCGTGAGCGAGTGGATGTCCCCCTCATCGCGGCCGGTGGTTTCGTCGATGGCGCGAGCATGGCGGCAGCCTTTGCCCTCGGTGCCGAAGGCATTCAGATGGGGACACGCATGATGTCCTCGGCGGAATCCCCAGTTCACCAAAACTGGAAGAATGCGGTTGTGAGCGCCCGGGAAACCGACACGGTGTTCCTCAATCGAGAACACTCTCCGGCCCTACGGGCACTTCGAACCGAACGTACGACGCGTCTTGAGCAGAATCCCGAAGTGAATGCCATGGCGCAGTTCGGCAAGGCTCAGGACCTTTATTTCGGCGGCGACATGGAGGCTGCCATTCCCCTTTCGGGACAGGTCTGTGGACGCATAGACGCAGTTCGCCCGGTCGGCGAGATCATCGCCGAAGTGCGTCAAGAGTTTTTTGATGTCGTCAACGGGCTCGCGGAGCGTTATCCGGCGACAGCGATTCCCGCTAGGCCATTGAAGTCAATGATTCTAGGGGGTTGAAAGAAAAGCGTTCGTAGACTTTCTGATCGAAAACAGTATGATGCGCGTGGTTTTGCAGACTGGGTGTGGGGAACCATGTCCAAGACTCTGTTTCGCAAGACGCTCAGCGCCCCCGGGCTGCTCGGCCTGGTTCGGCGCTGCTTCGGGCGCGTGGAGGATCCCATTCCGAGTCGCGGACTGACGCTCCCGGACTGCCCGGTGTCGGCGCTGGCGATGTTCGGTCTGAAGTACCCGTCGCTGCTGAGGTTCGAGCGGGACGCGCGCGGCGCGGAGCTGGTGCGCTCGAACCTGCGCAGCCTGTACGGGGTGGACCGGGCACCGTCGGACACGGCGATGCGAGAGCGGCTGGACTTGGTGGACCCGCGCTCGCTGCGGGGTGCGTTCAGGGCGGTGTTCTCCGCGCTGCTGAGGGGGAGGGGGCTGGAGGAGGGGTTCACCTGGCTGGGGCACCACGTGCTCTCCTTGGACGGGACCGGGTACTTCTCGTCGGGGAGCGTGCACTGCGCGAACTGCTGCGAGAAGCACCACCGGGACGGGCGTGTCACGTACCACCACCAGATGCTGGGTGCGGTGCTGGTGCACCCGGAGCGCCGCGGGGTGTTCCCGCTGGCGCCGGAGCCGGTCATGCGCTCGGACGGCTCGGAGAAGAACGACTGCGAACGCCTTCGCGCTGATGCGCGCGGGCCGCGCCCGCTGGCGCATGGAGAACGAGACCTTCAACACGCCGGAGAACCAGGGCTACGGCTTCGAGCACAACCATGGCCACGGCAAGCGGCACCCGGCGACGGTGTTCGCGATGCTCACCATGCTGGCCTTCCTCATAGACCAGGCGCGGCAGCGCTGCCGCGCGGGTTTCGGGCGGCGCGGAAGAAGGAGGGCCGCGCAAGGTACTTCTGGGAGCGGCTGCGCAGCCTGTTCCTGGAGTTCATCGTCCCCGACTGGGAGGCGCTCTACAAGGCAATCGCGTTCGGGCGCGCACCGGGGGTGCTGGAACCCCTTGACACCTACTGACCCCGCACCGCCACGGCCGGGCTGTGCGACGAGTTGGTTCTTCAGCCAAACAGCGCGGCGAAATGGGAAACCCGGCTCCCGTCGGCGAGCCGCCCCTCCCCACCGAGATACTGGAACCGTGATCGAATCGCTTTCTCGTCCCCGTTCAACGGCAACAACCCACTTGCTGGAATTGTTGATCCCGCGACGGCTTGACGCAGCTACTGATAGAGCTTCAATACACTCGAAAAGTCTAGTCCACCGGCTGCGAATTGTTCGCGGTGCAGGCGATACAGGCTGAGCGCAAGGCTGCCCATGGGGACGCTCTTGCCAGTGGACGCCGAGGCTTCCATGGCGAGACCGAGATCCTTGATCATCAGATCGACAAAGAACCCACCGCTGTAGTCTCTTGACGCCGGCACGCCTTCCATGACCCCCGGCCAGGGGTTGTACTTCTCCAGCGCCCAGTTGCCGCCGGATGATTCGCGCATGATGTTCGACAGGCGCTCGGCATCGAGGCCGTTGGCCACACCGAGCGCCAGCGCTTCCGACGTACCGGTCATGAGAATGGCCAGCATCATGTTGTTGCAGATCTTGCCGACCTGTCCCGCGCCCGAATCACCGGCATGGAAGATGTTCGAGCCCATGACTTCCA
>CAZNYE010000222.1:0-5009 GCA_964577185.1 uncultured Pseudomonadales bacterium
CCGCGATGTAGTAAGCAAGCAGGACGATTTCATTGGCGTGTAGCTCTTCGCGAAATTTGCGCACCACATCGGCATCGGAAATGAGTGCCGATTGCAAAAGGCGCACAATAAAGATACCCGTACCGGTGAAGGGGTCGAGCAGATGCACGTTTTTGTCCGAGAGCCCTCGACCAAATTCGCACTCAAGGACATCATTGGCGCTCTGCAGAATGAAATCGACCACTTCGACGGGGGTATAGACAATTCCCAGACGGTCGGCATCCTTCTTGAGCGCTGTCGAAAAGAACTTCTGATAGAGTTCCATGAGCACGCTTTGTCTTGCTTCGGCGTTGTCGAGACCGCGTGCGCGCAACCGGACGCTCTCATAGAATCCTTCCAGGTCGCGCACCTCGTTCTCCATCCCAAATTCGCCGAAGTCCCTGCGAAGCGCATCGAGCGACCTGGCCACCGGATTGCCAGCCGCGAAATCATAGCCTTCAAATAGTGCGTCGAACACCGGCTGCGTGAGTATGTGCTGCGCCATCATGTCGATGGCGCTCGCCGATGTGATTGACTCGTTGATGGAGACGCGCAGCTCTTGATGGAAGTCGTCGAACCACTCCTTCAAGGCGAGGTTATCGGGATTCGCGAGCAGATTGCCAATACGCATCACCAAACGGGAAAAGATATCCGCCACGTCCTTCGCCCAACTCTCCCAATACTTGCGGTCGCCACACTTATCGACGATCTTGGCGTAGATGGCGCCCGGCGGCAGGGTCATGGGCGGGAAGGGAATTTCTCCCTGGGGAGGCATATCCACAGGCGAATCGCCTCCGAAAATAATTTTGCCAGCGGGTCGTGCTAAGGTGCCGTGCTGGACCGCCTAGCATGGGCAACGTGGACTCGAAGGCTCGGCGCAAGCTGCCAATCGGCATTCAAACCTTCCGCGAGATTCGCGAGGAGGGGCATTATTACGCCGACAAGACTGCGGATATCGAACGCCTCGCCCGGCATGGCAAGCACTTTTTCCTATCGCGCCCGCGGCGCTTCGGCAAGAGTCTGCTACTCGATACCATCAAGGAATTGTTCGAGGGCTCGGAGGCGCTGTTCCGGGGGCTCGCAATCCACGATAGCTGGGATTGGGACCGGCGGTTTCCAGTCGTGCGTTTGAGCTTCGGCGGTGAAAGCTTCACCAGCCAAGAAAAGCTTGAGCGGGAGACGCTCGCGCTACTCGACGGTGTCGAGCGCCGCTTCGGTATAACGCCGCGTCACGAATCCCCGTCGGCCCGGTTGCGGTACGTCATTGAGGAGTTGTGCGCTCGCGACGGCGAAAGGGTCGTGGTGTTGATCGACGAGTACGACAAGCCGATTCTTGACGCGCTCGGCGAGCCCGATGTGGCGCGCGCCAATCGCGACCACCTGCGAGGCTTCTACGCCACCATCAAGGACTGTGACGCGCACATCCGTTTCACGCTACTGACGGGCGTCAGCAAGTTTTCCAGGGTCAGCCTATTCTCGGGACTGAACAACCTCAACGACATCACCCTGGATGCGCGCTACGCGACCATCTGCGGGTACACCGAGGACGACATCGACACCCTATTCGCTGCGGAGCTTGAGGGACTTGACCGGCAACGGGTGCGACAATGGTACAACGGGTACAGCTGGGATGGCGACGAGAGAGTGTACAACCCATTCGACATCCTGCTCCTCTTCGACAAGCGCAAATTCCGCGCCTGGTGGTTCGAAACCGGCACACCGACTTTCCTCGTTGACACACTGGCGCGGCGCGGGATTGACAGCTTCGCGCTCGACGGGATGATCGCCGACGAGGCCTTGCTTTCGAGTTTCGATGTAGACGAGGTCGCTCCGGAGGCGTTGCTGTTCCAAACCGGGTACCTGACCATACACGAGACTTCGGAGCGGATGGGACAAACCCGCTATCGACTCGGCTTTCCGAACTTGGAGGTACGCCAGAGCTTAAATGGTGCGCTGCTCGCGCGTCTCGCCCGAGGCGCGAGCGGGCCAGAGGCGAGATTCCGCCTGCTTGACTGCTTCACGGACCATGACCTGGTCGGCATTGAGGCACAGTTTCGCGCCATCTACGCTGGTATTCCGGCCGACTGGCACCGGAGGAATGACGTGGCGCGCTTCGAAGGCTACTACGCGAGCGTGTTCTATGCCTGCCTCGCGTCTCTCGGCTTAGACATCTCCGTTGAAGATGCTTCTGCGGCGGGCCGAGTCGACCTCGCGCTTCGCTGCGACGGACGAGTCTATCTGTTCGAATTTAAGGTGGCGGAGCGCGCCGACGATGGCGCGGCCCTGGCGCAGTTGGTTGATCGCGACTACGCTGAAAAATACCGGGCATCGGGGGAATCGATTCACCTCATCGGCATAGAGTTTAGCGAGGCGACCCGCAACATCAGCTCCTTCGATACCGCCGAAGCTTGATGATGGGCCCTACAAGCGGGGCGACGGCGGGACCGAGTCGCAGACAGTGCGGAGTTATACACAGCGTCAAAAGTAATGTCGCATAATCACTTGAATAATCACTTCAATGATCACTTCAAAACCGCAGACTCCTCAACAAGCGCAACCCGAGTACGCGGCATCACTTTTGACGCTGCGTATAGATGCCAGCCGGTCACCCAAGGCAAGCATCGAACATGCCCATCCAATCGCGGTTCGCCGCGGGGTTTGCCGGGCTTGGATGGGGCGCATCGGTGATCTTCACATGATCGCCCAAGCCGGCCTGACGCGCCTGCCTGCCCGCGAATCGCCCGACCCCGATCACCCTGCTCACATCGAGCGACTTCACCAGTTCCCGCAGCGCATGATCACATGTTGAGAAGAGCGGCTCTCGCTCACCTTTCGGCAGTTTGTCCGGCGTACGGTTGCGTCCGGAATCCTCAAGAAAGGCCAAGGGACAGTAGTTCCACACAAAGAACTGACGGAAAAAGGCTTCGGGCGACCCGCATCTGTCGCGCGCCCATCCCCATAGCCTCGTTCCACTGACTTCCGACCGTTTACAGTCAAAACCCAAGATGGGTCTGGCGCTGTGCTCTCCGCCAGGTTTTTCCACACCACTGCGAATGCCAAGCCAGTCGCGCACCATGCCCACGTCCCCGAAGGGAATGCCGGTCTGGCACATGCCCCAAGGGCCAGGGTTCATCCCGAGGAGCAGTATCCCCGCTCCGAGATTTCCGTATCGTCTGAGATACTCCTCGTGCGCTTCACCCGCATATTCGAGTGGCCGGTAGACATGGGCGACCGGCAGCGCGAATTCAAGTTCGGCGGTTGACTCGCGAAGTCGCCGCGCAATGTGTGTGAGCACTCATACCTCGCCTTGGTATTTGGAAATCTCGTGCCGACCGACGACTAGGTGATGCACTTCATCGGGGCCATCCGCGAGCCTCAGGGTGCGCTGGCCTGTGTACATGTCGGCGAGCGGCGTCCATTGCGAAACTCCGGTTGCCCCGTGTATCTGTATGGCTTGATCGATGATCTGACACACGCGCTCGGGAATCATCGCCTTGACCATATGCACCCACACGCGCGCCTCGCGACCGCCAAAGATGTCCATGGCGCGCGCCGCGCGCAACACCATGAGGCGCATGGCTTCGATTTCGATTCGTGCGCGGGAAACAATCTCCAGGTTCTTTCCAAGCTGAATGAGTGGTTTTCCAAAAGCCTCCCGCGACATGGCTCGTTTGATCATGAGATCGAGCGCGCGCTCGGCCTGGCCAATCGAACGCATGCAGTGGTGAATACGACCCGGCCCCAGACGTAGCTGCGATATCTCGAATCCCCTACCCTCGCCAAGCAGGACATTCTCCTTGGGTACGCGCACATTCTCCAGCTTGATGTGCATGTGGCCATGGGGCGCATCGTCGTGTCCAAACACATGCATGGGGCCGAGGATGTTCACGCCAGGTGTATCCATGGGCACAAGGATTTGCGATTGTTGCTTGTGCGGTGCGGCATCCGGGCTTGTCTTCACCATGCAGATCATGATCTTGCAGCGGGGGTCTCCGGCACCCGATATGTAGAACTTCTCGCCATTGATGACCCACTCCCCATTTTCAAGCACCGCCCTTGCCCCGATGTTCTTGGCATCCGAGGAGGCAAGGCCCGGTTCCGTCATGGCATAGCAGGAGCGGATCTCGCCGTTCAAGAGCGGCTTCAACCAGCGTTCCTTCTGCTCGGGCGTGCCGACCCGCTCAATGACTTCCATGTTGCCTGTATCCGGCGCACTGCAGTTGAGGCATTCGGATGCCAAGGCATTCTTGCCGAGTTCGGCCGCGATATAGGCATAGTCCAAGTTCTTGAGTCCCTCCCCAGTCTCGGCATCGGGAAGAAAGAAATTCCAAAGGCCCTGAGCCTTGGCCTTGGCTTTCGCGCCATCAAGCAATTCAAGCTGCCCGGGCGCATGTCCCCAACGGTCCTCACGGTCTCGTCCGAGCTCAAAGTAGCGTTCAGTAATGGGCTCAACTTCGTCGGCGATGAATTTTTTCACTGCGTCAAGGAGCGGCGCCGCTTCCTCAGACATGCTGAGGTCATAAACATCCACATCAAAATTAGACTCACTCATCAGTCGTCCTGTGTGTTACAAATCGAGCCTCGAATCATACCGACATCAGGCACGCTCAGAACAACCACGGAACAACCGGATTGGCTGCCTGAGGACAAATCATGCACAATCTTGGAAAATCTCAAGTACTAGGCAGAGGAGCCAAGCTAGATGGTTTCGACCGATTTATTCGATCTCTCAGGCAAAGTGGCACTGCTGACAGGATCTTCGAAAGGCATGGGCAAGGCGATGGCAGAAGCCCTTGCTGCGCATGGTGCCCGCGTAGTCATCTCAAGCCGCAGAATCGAACAGTGCGAAGCAACGGCCAAGGAGATCAATGACAGCTCTGGTGCTGACAGCGCGGTAGCCATCGCCTGCAACGCCGGACGCAAGGCAGAGCTACAGGCGCTTGTCGAGGAAACACGGCAGCGATTGGGGCCAATCGACATCAGTATCGGCA
>CAZNYE010000223.1:0-1775 GCA_964577185.1 uncultured Pseudomonadales bacterium
ATGCTCGACATCACCAACAACCAGAGCGCGAGCAGCCACTGATTGATGGCCGCGTCGTATCCAAAAAGCGTCAGGCTATGTGCTGATGGCTCAAGGAGTGCGCCGGGCGGGGCGAAGACGCAATAGGCCGAAAAGCCTACAGGTAAAGACGCGAAGTAGATGAACGGGTGTCTCCGACCGAGCTTCTTACTACGCCACAGATCTGACGAGTGACCGATGAGCGGGTCGGAAATCGCGTCCACGACAATCGGCACTGCGGTGGCGAGTCCGGCCAAGGTACCGGGAACCCCGAATACCACTGTATAGAGGAGAAAGGTGACTGCGGCGAATACCCAATTAAGCGCGCCTTCCGCGCAACCACCGATGCCGTAGAAGACTTTTGTGGATGTAGGGACGCTTCGACCGCCGTCAGCTAGTGCGGAAGTAGGTGTCCCCTTCACTCAGGCGTCCCCTTCATTTTCCCCATGGGGGCGCGTCGAATTCGCCGAGCAGAATTGGTGGAGCGCGCCCCTCTGCCGGAGGTGCGCACTTGAGCAGTGCCCTATTGCGGAACGGGTGGCTCCAGTAAGCCCCCTATCTTGCCACGACCCGCAGCTTTTCTTGACCTGGTTCAGGATAAAACTGCTTGCAGTATCGACGAAAGCGAAAAATATCACGATCTGCTTGGCAGAGTACGGGATTCGGCCGATACTCTTGTTTCCCCCAGACAACCGCATCGAGAGCAACCTCCGAGGCGAGTTCCTTGACGAGTATCTTGGATAGCGTGGGTCTGACAACGCGCTCGGGAAGCAAATTGAGCCCGTAGACATGCGGCATGGACTTGATGTCCGCCGCCAACCACACGTCGATCATGACACCGTCGATTGGTGTCGCAAGCACCCACTGTCTGACGACCAAGCCTGTGTCGGGACTCTTGATGATCACAGTCGAAACCCCGAGTCCCCAAACATACACATCGATTTCGACGTGGAACTGTATGAATCGAAGCCATCCCGCCAGCATAGTTCGATCAAAGGCGTAGTGAGCTGTGAGAAATGGCCCTTCAATCTCGGTGGGACGGACTTGTTTCAGATTCTCATAGCCGTGTAGATAGCTGAGATGGGCGAAATCCACGGAGTTTTCCGATGTGATTTGCGGATGAGAACGAACACGACACTTGGTAATCACCCGATCTGCCCAACCATCTTGGCCGACATCGGGGATGAACCACTCCGGCTTCCTTCCGAGGGGATCGTGGTAGGCAAAAATATACCCGTTGATCTCTTGCACGGAAAAGCGATTGAGTTTTGCCGAGGGTGGTGCAGGACCCGCTGTTGCCTTCACGCACTTGCCGGAAATGTCGTACTCGAATCCGTGAAACGGACACACAAGCTTGCCATCCTTCAGAAATCCGCCCGATTCGGGGCCAAGATGCGCACCCAAGTGAGGACAAACGGCATCCGCGACACAGATAGTTCCGGCCGCATCCCGCCAGGCGATGATCTCCTTCCCCATCCATGTTTTGGAGATGTGTTGATTTCGGCCTATTCGATCCGCGGCCTCAACGACATACCACCCTTGCGGGAACGGATCGAGCGACACATTAATTTTCCGCGCACCCGACATACAACCCTCCAACAACTCCATGTGCTCAATCGACTTGAAGAGATTCCTTGGACACAACGCCGTGATGTGCGCAAAAGGTCAGATATTCGCCCAGAAAACGATTCACATAGAGTTTCTCGAATGCAGCCTGACCGGTGCGCTTTTGAGGTTCCGTCCAAGGGCGAAACGCT
>CAZNYE010000224.1:0-2723 GCA_964577185.1 uncultured Pseudomonadales bacterium
GTCCGGATAGTTGGCGGCGAGGACGCGCAAGGCATCGTTTGCGGCGTCGGTCAGCCCAAGCCGGTAGTTTGACTCAATGATGATGACGAGGGCATCCGGTGTTCCAGGGGCGCCGGGGTAGTTCTCGACCACATAGCGGGCACGATTGGCCGCGGCCACAAAGCCGCCCCGACGCATGTAGAAATCTGCGATTGCCAGTTCCGCTTCGGCGAGAAGATTGCGCAGGTAGATCATTCGCTGGCGTGCGTCAGGTGCGTAGCTTGAGGTGGGATAGCGCACCACGAGCTGATTGAAGTCTGTGAACGCGGCTTCCACACTCGTCATGTCCCTGCGTGCCACCTCTGCCGTGCCGATGCGGTCGATATAACCGCGTCCCGATTCGAACTGAGCCAAGCCCCGTAGATAGTAGGCGTAGTCAACGTTGGCATGTTGTGGGTGGAGGCGAATAAAGCGATCTGCAGCGCGAATGGCGGCTTCCTGATCATAGGCCATGTAGTGCGCGTAGACGAGTTCAAGTTGCGCCTGTTCACCGTAGCTTCCGAAAGGAAAGCGAGTTTCGAGTGCTTCGAGTTTGGTGATTGCCGAACTGTAGTTTCCCGAGCGCAAGCTCGATTGAGCGCTACGATAGAGTGCTTGCTCGCTGGATTCGGGAACTTCTTCCTCGTCATCACCGAAGGGCCAGAGGTTCCCAAGGGTCTCGCAGCCGGCGAGGTTGAGGGAGGTGAGCACGAGCAGCAGTGCCATGGGACCGCGCCGGAAGCTTCCCCTGTACGAACGAGTTCGAATCATGGCATGCTCAATCTTTCGCAGGGTGTCAGAGGCTTCATGCAATTCTCGTGAATGGCTGGGACGACGATCAATCCCCTCGGGTGGCAAGTGTACCCAAACATCTTGCTGCTTGTCGCATTGATCGTGCTGCAAGCCTCTTGTTTCCAGAGTATTCGCGCAGCCTGCTCAGCCTTTGGATACGCGAGGGCCGACTCACCCTGGAGGGCAGTCAAGCGCTCCCAAAACACAAGGTTTCGGAAGGCGACCGTCTAACGCTTGTCCCCGACCACCTGAGGGTCGCGAGCGAAGTCGCGCCAGAGCCCATGCACTTGAATATTGTTCACGAGGATGAAGACATAATCTTGCTCGATAAGCCGCCGGGCTTAGTGGTGCATCCGGGTGCGGGACACCTTGAAGGAACCCTCATGAACGGATTGCTTCACCATCGAGCCGCACTCTGTGGCCTACCGCGAGCCGGGCTCGTGCATCGGCTAGATGCCGATACCTCGGGGCTATTGCTGGTTGCCGCGAGTGTTCGCGCATATAAGACCTTGGTTGCCGATATCGAGGCTCGTCGCGTTGGACGGGAGTATCAGGCACTTGTGGAGGGCTGCATGATTTCCGGGAGAGATTTCGATGCGCCGATTGGTCGCCATCCAACACAACGTACCCGCCAAGCAGTTCGAAGTGATGGTCGTAGCGCGCTCACCAGCGTGCGAGTCCTGGAGCGTTACTCGGCGCACAGCCGAGTCTCGGCGCGTCTGCACACGGGCCGAACTCATCAGATTCGCGTTCACCTGTCACATGCCGGTTTTCCTGTGCTCGGAGACCACAAATATGGCGCTCGGGGGCTGCTGCCAAAGTCCCCAACACCGGCGCTCATTGCCGCCATTCGAGGCTGCACAAGACACATGCTGCACGCCGAGACACTTCGATTCCAGCATCCGCTGCAAGAAGTGCCCATGGAATTTTTTTCATCGCCTCCCAGGGACATGGAACAACTCATCGAGGTATTGAGGCAGGATGCTGCTTGAATTTCTGCGACCGACCTGGGATTGCCATCCGTGCGTGCAGGGCCTGGTGACGACTCGCCGCGGAGGCGTAAGCAAGGGTGTCTATGCGGAACTGAATCTTGGCGGTCACGTCGGCGATGACCCTTTGGCCGTGGCGGAGAATCGGGCGAGGCTCGAATCCATGAGTGCGCCCTGCTTCTGGATTAACCAGGTGCATGGGGCGAACGTCATCGAGGCGTTTGCTCAGCGTAGAGGAAGGATGCCCGCGGCGGATGCGCTGTGGACAAGAGCATATGGCCTAGCAATCGGAGTGCTCACAGCCGATTGTTTTCCATTGATGCTCACCAACAGGCAGGGCTCGTTGATTGCACTTGCCCATTGTGGATGGAGACCGCTACGCCAAGGGGTGATCGCACGCCTTGTCCACGCGCTGCCGGCCGCAAGCGAAGATTTGATTGCGTGGATTGGCCCCGGCATCAGCATGCCGAACTACGAAGTCGGCGATGACTTTGTGCGCGAGATGCAGAGCTTGGATGCGGGCGGACTCATGGACGGTGTGCTGTGCGACCGAGGTGGGCGCACGCATGCCGACCTCACTCGACTGATACGCAATCAGCTTGCGCATCTCGGCGTGAATTGCGTAGCAGACGAACCTGGCTGCACATATGAGGATACCCGCTTTTTTTCCCATCGGCGTGATGGGCCCAACACCGGCAGACTCGCCTCCATCCTCTGGATTGAGGCAGGCTAGATGTGCACTTGTGAAGGAAAAACCGATACCCGCAAATCAAATATCCTAGACGTGCGTCCGGCACTCAATTGCATCGGCGGCGCGGTTTCAATCTGGGGGTGTGGACACTTGATTTGCGGGTATCAATTTCTCGAATACGTGTGCAGGAATCTCTCGAATCTGGTGAGGGCTTCGTCGAGTTCCTCGATATT
>CAZNYE010000225.1:0-5999 GCA_964577185.1 uncultured Pseudomonadales bacterium
TGAGTGCTGGCACCTGCTCTCCCTTCTCACTTTCATCCCAACGAGCGAGCCGGACAAGCGCTGGTTCAAGGTCTGACGCACTCGCTTGCCGAGCCGAGCCAGATTCGCGCACACTCGATTCGATGGCCTGTCCCGCCGCGCGTCCAAACACAATCAAATCGAGCAGCGAATTGCCCCCAAGCCGGTTGGCGCCATGCACTGACACACAGGCCACTTCACCGACGGCGTAAAGCCCATGTATCTCCCGGTCTTCGCCGGCGTCCGTGGGCGCCAGTGCCTGACCGTACTTGTCGGTGGGAATCCCTCCCATCATATAGTGGCAGGTCGGTACAACCGGGATGGGATCTGACACCGGATCGACATGCGCGAAGGTCTTGGATAATTCAAGAATCCCGGGCAATCTCTGATTGAGGGTTTCCTCTCCCAGGTGATCAAGCTTTAAGAGCACATGGTCGCCATCGGGACCGCAGCCGCGCCCTTCGAGAATCTCAATGATCTGCGAGCGAGCCACCACGTCACGCCCCGCGAGATCCTTGGCCGTGGGCGCATAACGCTCCATGAAGCGTTCACCATCCTTGTTGATGAGATACCCGCCTTCCCCGCGACAGCCTTCCGTGACAAGCACACCGGAACCGGCGATACCGGTCGGATGAAACTGCCACATTTCCATGTCCTGCATTGGAAACCCGGCGCGCAAGGCCATTGCAATGCCGTCGCCCGTGTTGGTGAGCGCGTTGGTCGTTGATGCGTATATGCGCCCGGCGCCGCCCGTGGCCAGCACTGTGGCTTTTGACTTGACGTGATAGACCTCGCCGGTTTCAAGCTCGATCGCGATGACACCGGTCACCACGCCATCCACATTGAGAACAAGATCAACCGCTACCCATTCGCTCAGGAACACCGTTTGCGCGGCAAGATTGGCTTGAAAGAGCGTGTGCAGCAATGCGTGACCCGTGCGGTCGGCGACCGCGCAAGTCCGCGCCGCCTGACCGCCCTTTCCGAAGTCTTTTGATTGTCCTCCGAAGGGACGCTGGTAAATGCGTCCACTCTCGGTTCGAGAAAACGGCATGCCCATGTGTTCGAGTTCAAAAACGGCCTTGGGGCCCTCGCTACACATGTATTCGATCGCGTCCTGATCGCCGATGTAGTCGGAGCCCTTGACAGTGTCGTACATATGCCAGCGCCAATCGTCATCGGGGTCGTCGCTGGCAATGGCGCACGTGATGCCCCCTTGCGCCGATACTGTGTGCGAGCGCGTGGGGAACACTTTTGAAAGTACGGCGGTTTTGAGCCCGGAACGGGCCAGTTCAAGTGCGGCGCGCATGCCGGCACCACCTCCGCCAACAATAATTCCGTCATACTCAAGCGTGCGCATTATTCTTGATTCTTGATCAGAGCCTCATGATGATCAGCAGCCACCAGACTGCCTGCCCGCACAGCATGACAAGCACGCCGCCGTGGTAGAGCATTCGCGCCAACACCGCAAATCGCCCAAAATAATGTGGCCGTATGTAGTCGGTGCCAATGGTCCAAAGTCCCACCCAGGCGTGGGAAACAAAAGAAACGAGCGCGACAAATGAGAACCCCTGCATAAAGATGTTGCCGAAAAATTCTCTAAGCGCTTCCGGGTGCAAGTCCGGGTCGAAGAGAAAAAAACCGGTCAGACACAGGGCATAGGATGCCAGCACAAGCGACGAAACACGCTGCACCAAGAAGCCTGTAACGCCCCAATGGCTGGTTGGCTGCATTCTCGACATGAACTTTATTTCCCCATATCCCTACGTCCACAGGGCCAAGGCAACCAGCGCCGTGAGCAAAACGCTGAGCACCCAGGTCGACCAGGAAAGCGCACGCGAGACCCCGAGGGTCTCACCTATGTGCAAATCCAACAACAGGTGCTTAACACCGGCCAGCAAGTGAAAAACCGCGCAGGCTGCCAGCACCACCAACACGCCCTTGCCCCAAACGGACGCGAGTATAACGGAGAGTTGGGCCGACCCATCATCCTGCAACGCCAAGTGCAAGAGATACAGCAGCACCCAAACACCTAGGAACAGCAGCCCGCCTGTGACCCGATGGGTGATCGATGTCAGCGCCGCCAAAGGAAAGTGAAACCGGAACAGGTTGAGGTTGACCGGACGCTCTCGGGGTTGCTGAACTTGATTCTTCATCGCCATAACCATTCAATGATAGACCAACTAGCGGATTCCTTCATAGCGACCTGTGCAGAATCGAGCAATTCTCACTTTGGCGACTGACCTCATCCGCGCAAGCGCTCGAGCAATTGAATGAGCACGCTGCGCACGAAAGTCGCGCACCGTCTATGTGCCGCAAGTGGGGTCAGTCGCCAAAGTGAGAACTGCCGCGACTGCATGTAATATGATTCTGTAAGTCAGCCACGAGCCGGGGATGTGACGTGATGAATGGCGAAAAAGCAAACCTACGCATTAGGGGAAGCGATATCGGTCTTCCCGTGCACGCGGCCACACTCGGCCATGATGTTGTCGAGGTCAGCGGCCTTGTCGCCAAGGATATCTTTACATTTGATCCCGGGTTCGTGTCCACCGCAGCCTGTACTTCAGCGCTCACCTACATAGATGGCGATGCCGGTGTGCTGCTTCACCGCGGTTACAAAATCGAGGATCTTGCGGCTCATTCCTGCCATCTTGAGCTCGCATACCTGTTGCTCAAAGGAGAACTCCCCAATAAGAGCCAGTTCGGCGCCTTCCGCGCCCGCGTGCTTTCATCCCGCGACCTGCATCCGGGCGTCTACGACCTCTGCCAAGCCCTGCCGCAGGGTGCGCATCCGATGGCCGCGCTCAATTGCCTTTGCGCGGCACTCAGCGCCTATGAAGATCTAGACCTCGACATGCAAGATCAGGCAGTTCGAGAAGCCGTCGCCGTCAGCCTGATTGCCAAGCTGCCAGCGCTTGTGGCCCTCGCGCTCAGGAATCATACGGGAGAGGAACCCATTGGACCGAATCCCAATCTGGATTACACCGAAAACTTTCTCTACATGGTGTTTGGGCGCGAGCCAGACGCGGTGATCGCCGACGCCATGGAGCGCATCTTCATACTGCACGCCGACCACGAACAGAATGCCTCCACCGCCACGGTACGCATGGCTGGTTCAACAGGAACCAACCCATACGCGGCCATCAGTGCCGGCATCGGAGCGCTTTGGGGGCCTTCGCATGGCGGTGCCAACGAAGCGGTACTGAAAATGCTGCGAGAGATCGGATCGATTGACCAGATAGACACCTTCTTGGTGCGCGCCCAAGATCCACAGGATTCTTTCAAGCTCATGGGATTTGGGCATCGGGTGTACAAGAACTACGATCCAAGGGCCGCCATACTTCGTTCCTCCTGTCATCAGGTCTTACAAGCCCTTGGCGACAGTGATAGCCCGCTATTCCCGCTCGCACAGGAACTTGAGCGCCGAGCGCTCGAAGACGAATACTTCATCAATCGTAAGTTGTTCCCAAACGTGGACTTTTATTCCGGGATTATCCTGCAGGCCATCGGCATACCCTCTGCCGCCTTCACAACCATCTTTGCACTGTCCCGCACCGTCGGGTGGCTCGCGCAGTGGAGTGAAATGTACCGCGCGCCCGTCAAGATTGGTCGCCCCCGACAGCTCTACGTGGGCCCCGGACCACGCCCCTTCGTTTCGATGGGAAGCCGTGCATAACCCAAACTTGGAGGCCGTCCAGGAACGAGTTTGGCTGACCTCGATTAGTTTGAGGAGTTACGGCTCGCTCCACATCGCTTGGATGCGGGCAGGGCATGTCACTCGGTGCCTACAAGTGGGTTTGCATCGTCCTGCGCCAACTCATCCAGCCGGCCACAGCCATGGCAAGGTACACGCCGTAAAGGAGCGCATAGAGATTTAGTCCCTTGACAAGGTAGAGAATCACGGCGTTCACGTCCACCAAGAACCAGATAATCCAATTTTCCAGATACTTGCGAGCCATCATCCACATGGCAGTAAAGCTCAGCACGGCGATCACGCTGTTCCAGTAAACAAAGTCGGCATCGGTCCAGCTCGAAAAGGCAAACCCCATGGCAAGGATGCCCAAGATGCTCAGGCCAAGCAGGAGAAGCCCTTGGCGGCCCGGTGTGGTGGTGACCGGCAAATCTTCATTCTCCTTTCGTCGGCCCCCAAACAGCCAGTACCACCAGCCATAGAGATTCATACCAACGTAGAAGAAGTGCAAAACAACATCAGGATAAAGTTCAGCGTCAAGAAACACCACCACCGATACGAGGGCATAGGCAAATCCTACCGGCCAGGTCCAAGTGTTCTGGCGAATCAAAAGCCAAACCGCGAGCAGACCGGTCACTACGCCTGTGATCTCAAAGACTTCGTACCAACTGAGCGCTTGCATTGTTCTGAGCAGAAAATCAGCAATTCCCATTATGGCTGCGAACTCTCGTGTGAAGTACTGGTTATTCCACAGATTCGGCTCGATCACCGCCGAATCGACGCTCGGACGGTCGTGCGGGGGAGTTTCGCCGCCACAATGTGAATTGCTCGCAGAGACTCCACTGAGGCGTTCTAAGCGTACAATTGGCATAGGACGAAAACGCCCGGCCCTTGCGCGACTTGCAGCATGCCAAAACATATCGCCATCGTCGAAGATGATCCTGATCAGCGAGCCAACTATTGCGATGCGCTCGCAAAGAAGGGCTATGAAGTCACTGCCTATGCCAATCGCCCCGCTGCACTAGAGGGATTTGCCCACACGTTGCCTGATCTCGTCATCCTCGACATCATCCTGAGCGGTGAGGAGGATGCCGGTTTCGACCTGTGCCGCTCCCTCCTGCAAAGAGCGCCTGAACTGCCGGTGCTCTTTCTCACCGAACGAACCGATGAGGTCGACAAGATCTCTGGGCTCAGGCTTGGTGCATGGGACTATCTTTCTAAGCCAATTTCTCTCCAATACCTCGCTGAACGTGTTGCCTCCCTGCTCCGTATCGTCGAACCCTCATCTCTTTCCGAGCAGCCACGCGGCTCGATAGTCGGCAATCTCGAAGTTGATCTCGATAAACTCACAGCGACCTGGCGCGGTGTGCGAGTGCCCCTGTCGGGCACAGAGCTGCGCATGCTGCATATGCTGGTGGAGAACCCGGATAGTGCGGTCAGCTACGCGAAGCTCATGGATGCCACCAATCAACCCATGGTGACAAATAACACCATCAACACGCACATGCGCAACATTCGTAGAAAATTCGTCTTAATCGATGCCGACTTCTCCTGTATTAGCAACGAGTATGGGTACGGCTATCGCTGGATCGTGCAATGAAGCTGTTTGGCAAGGTGCGCGGGCTGCGCCTCGCGACCAAACTCGCGCTGGTGGGCCCGGTGCTGGTATTGGCACCCCTGTTCGCCCTCATTCAGCAAGTCGACCTGGAGTCCGTGTTCGTTGAAACCCAGGCGCAATCCATGCTGCATACCGCACAGGTCATATCAACTATCTTCAATGGCCGCGAAGACTTGTTTGAAAACCTCGCCATCAACACCGAAGACTACGAACCCATCTATGTCACTCCGCTGGTGCGCCCGGTGCGCCTTGACGCTGATGGCAGCGAATGGCAGGGCCACAGGCAGAGGAGCTACTCATTCGGAAAGGAACAGGATGCCAGCTTCAGCATATCCATAGGCGAGCGCGACGATTCCATCTATGGGTTCATGCACATACTCGACGATCAAGCAATCTACCGCGATGCCCGTGTGCTCAGGCTGGACAATTCCGACCACCTTCGCATCGAGTTTCTGCGCTTCGACGGCAGTCAGGCTCGACTGGCCATCACCTTCACCGGGCCGGGCATAGTGACCGCCTACGACATGGATGAGCAATGGCAATTCGCCCGGTCCGGACGACCCGAAAACAGCGTGCGTGGATTCGTGAGTGAACTCGAGGATGGCTACGCCCTGGAGTTCCGAATCCCCACCGAACTATTGGCCGAATCCACCAGCATTGGCTTCGCGTTCGTCG
>CAZNYE010000226.1:0-2634 GCA_964577185.1 uncultured Pseudomonadales bacterium
AGGCTATTGGGCACTCGCGGTGTTTTACAAGGATCTCGACACCTACATTTACGACGCTTCGATTCCACAGGACTTTTCTGGTTTCCCCACGGGGGATGTTGTCCCGGCCACAACTACGGGGTACGTATCTAGGCCGCAGAATGGAAAGGGTGGTGAGATTTCAGGGGTTGAGTTCACACTATCGATCGTCGGAGAGATGATTTCACCCATGTTGACCGGGTTTGGTGTGATTTTGAACGGGTCCGTGACGGATAGTGAAATCGAGTCGAATCCGAACGAACCTCGAACCACGCTACCCGGTCACTCGGAAGATGTTGCCAACTTCACCTTCTATTACGAGCGCTATGGGTTTTCGGCACGGGTGAGCACAAACTATCGTTCTATTTTTCTCGGAGAATTGTCCGGTTTTGGTGCGGCGCGTACTCTACGCAACATCCAAGAAGAAGAGCTCTTAGACGCGCAAATCGGTTACACCTTCCAATCTGGGATGCTAGACGGATTGTCAATCTTCCTGCAGGGAACGAATCTTACCGACGAGCCCTTCTCAAGTTACATCAACTTCGATGAACGGCAGGTCAAGGACTACCAGTCCTATGGTCGCACATTCACGCTCGGGGCGTCCTATAAGCTGTAGCCGTCTGCTAAGTCTTATCTCTTGGTAGGCTGCCGAGCGAATAGTTTGGGACGAGTCATGGAGTCTGCGCGATAGAAACTATCGTTAACTATCGTTGGGTTTGTGTGACACAATTCGAGATCTTTGCCTGATTTTGGTGTGTACTTGCCACTTTCGTGGAGAGAACCCAACGATAGTTTCTATTGGATGACACTTGAATTGTCGGAATCCTTTCGAAGGCGCAGACTCCATGCCTCGCCCCTGCGGCATTCGAGTCGCGCTCGGCTAGGCAGAATGAGAGGAGGGCATGCATGGGATCCAATTCGCTCTTTATAGTCCTGATCAGTTGCATTGCGACGATTGGCGGCTTCCTCTTCGGATTTGATAGCGGGGTCATCAACGGGACGGTTGATGGGCTGCAAGGGGCATTCAATTCTAGCGAGGTGGGCACTGGATTCAACGTTGCCTCCATGCTGCTAGGCTGCGCGGTCGGTGCATTTTTTGCCGGCCGACTCGCGGACCTCTTTGGTCGGCGAACACTGCTGATCGTCGCTGCGGTCTTCTTTATCGTCAGCGCCTGGGGATCGGGAATCTCCGAGAATTCGCCCGAGTTCGTCATCTATCGGATTCTCGGCGGCATGGCCGTCGGTGCCGCGAGTGTCATGGCACCAGCCTATATCGGTGAAGTTTCTGAAGCGCGTTATCGAGGCCGGCTGATTACGGTGCAGCAGATCGCCATCATTAGTGGTCTGTTTATTTCGTTTGTGAGCAATTACCTGCTCGCTGGTGTCGCTGGGGGATCTACCAATGACCTCTGGTTCGGCTTTGATGCTTGGCGCTGGATGTTCTGGATGGAGTTAATTCCGGCCACCCTCTTCCTGCTGCTCCTGCTGCTGATTCCCGAGAGCCCGAGATATCTCGTGGTGGGAGGGCACCACGGTCGGGCTAGGGCTGTGCTCACGCGCCTCTACGGTGCTGATGTCGCAAACACGAAGCTACAGGAGATTGAGGAATCTCTTGCTGAAGACCACCACCGCCCAAAGCTCGCCGATCTGATAGACCAACGCACGAAACGCATACGCAAGTTGGTGTGGGTTGGCATAGGGCTGGCGACCTTTCAACAACTTGTCGGCATCAATGTGGTCTTCTACTACGGTGCGGTGCTCTGGCAGGCCGTCGGCTTTTCAGAAAGTGATGCGCTGCTCATCAACGTGATTTCCGGTGCGGTGAGTATCGGTGCCTGTATCGTCACCTTCGCGCTCATTGATCGAATCGGTAGAAAACCTCTTCTCTGGATTGGGTCTGTCGGCATGGCCATTACGCTGAGCTTGATGGCGTTCGCGTTTTCGACAGCGAGGCTTGGCGTGGACGGAAGCCCTGAACTCTCGGATGCCATGGGAAGGCTCGCGTTGGTGAGCGCTAATTTCTACGTGATTTTCTTCAACAGCTCCTGGGGGCCGGTCATGTGGGTCATGCTAGGTGAAATGTTCCCTAACCAGATTCGCGGTTCGGGGCTCGCGGTGAGCGGCTTCGCGCAATGGGGATCCAACTTCGGCATCACCATGACGTTTCCTATCTTGCTAGCCGGTATCGGGCTTGCGGGTGCCTACTCCTTCTACGCTGCCTCGGCAGTGGTCTCGGTGTACTTCGTACTCAAATGGGTGCACGAAACGCGCGGAATTGAACTCGAAGACATGCCTGAGTGAGCCCCGTTCGCGCGAAGCGCGATGCGGAGCACCGCTCCGCAAGGGGCGCAAGGGCTTGACAGGATGTCATCGGGCACCTCCCTGTGCCCGACCCTTCGGGCGGCTGCGCCGTGCATCTTTGCTCCTGCAAAGATGTCATCGCAGGGATCGACGGTCCGGTGATAATCGACGAAATTCAACGAGTGCCATCTCTGGCACTGGCGATAAAGTTGGCGGTGGACAAAGATCGCCGCGCAGGTCGATTCCTCTTGACCGGCTCGGCGGACTTACTTTCCGTACCAAGCCTCTACGAGTCATTGGCCGGTCGCTTCCAGC
>CAZNYE010000227.1:0-3552 GCA_964577185.1 uncultured Pseudomonadales bacterium
TGGGGCTTTGGCGCGAAGGTCTCTGCCCTCGTCGTGATAACGAAATACGACCGGAGTCCTTGACAGCACATCGAATGCCTTTGGGTCACGTCCGCGAAGGGCATCGGCGACAGCGTAGCCATCCACCAGCGTCGATTCCCCGCCGCTCGCGTGGTTGTGCAAACAATGCAAAAACTGAAATCCCGGCGGTTGCTCCCAGTTCACCAGATCCGTGTGATTGGTGAGCGGTAGCGATGTATAGGCATTGTTGATGGGCTCGCGTTCCGAACGCACCTCGAATTGCAGCCCAAAGTTGGTCGGACGCGGATAGGCGATTCTCTCTGCAACGCGCAGTATCTGCTTGTCCTCACTCGGCATGCCAAACACGATGGCCTTTCCGTACACGACCAGCGCATCAAGCCACGCATGGAGCGCTTCCTCATCATGCATGACCTCATCGTGCGCAAAGCTTGGGATGTGTGTGCGCGAATCGTTCTTCCACAGCTTCGGTGTCGCACGATACGCCTCTTCGTCGCCACCCTCGACCAAAAATCGCCTCAGCCAGTCACTCTCGAAGTAACTTCGATGTTGATCATCTTGCCAAGAGACTTCAAGGCCGCCCTCCCTCGTCACCAGTGCGCTGCCAACAGAGAGCTTCTCCGGGACGGAAAGCAAATCGAAGGTGCGCTCCCAAGTATGCGGGTGCAGGCAGACATCGCAGGAACAATTGTCCCGCAACCAGATGAGTGGGAATTGGCGAGAGGCGCCATCGCTCCAACACACTTCGAGCAACTGGTGCCGAACCTGGGCGGACGCGATGTGCATGATGCCGCCACTTTACGCCTGTTTCGACAGGCGTAATGGATTTTTTTTCAACTGATTAGATAGTGCTTCGATTCCAAGACAACGTGGCGTAGAGCGCGGCATTGGTCGAGACGCTTCCTGAACTTCACAGTCGCAAAGGCCATCTATACACAGCGTCAAGAGTGATGCCGCATAATCACTTCAAAACCGCGGCCTCGACGAGGCCACACTGCAGCCGGCACTTTGAAATTTGTGACCTGACGCTGAGAAATCCTACTCGCCCATCGCCCCACAAAGCCGTGCCATTCCATGTAGGGATTCCGCTGGTGAATCGGCGACATTCATGACATTCAGGTAATGACATCCCTGTTCGCCAAAAGACCGCAGGGCATCTGCGACACGTTCGGGGCTACCATAGAAGGCATAGCGTTCGAACCGATCAAAGGCGACGCGGTAGACCGCCTGCATGCGCTTGGCGAGTCGCTGACGCGCATTGGATTCGTCGTCATCGATACACACCCAGGGCTGATAGCCATGATTCCATTCCACTGATTCGCGTCCGGCAAGACGCGCGGCAGCTTCCACCTTGCGGATTCTCTCGCCATAACGCTCGGCGGTGGTCCATATGCCCAGCCAGCCGTCTCCGTATCGACCAGCTCTTTCAAGCGCCCCTTGGCTGCGCCCACCAATCACGATTGGAATTCGGGGCAGTGGTGCGGGATGGATGCGCGCCTCGGAGAAGCTGAAAAACTCGCATTCATAGCTGACCGCCTCACCGGTCATCAAAACGGAAAGCGCATTCAGCATCTCATCGGTACGACGCGCACGCTGTCTCGGATTGACTCCACAGACTTCAAATTCGTGCGGATCTTCCCCGCCTATGCCAACGCCTAGAGTAATGCGTCCGGGCGCCACCTGTGCGATGGAGGAGAGTTGCCGCGCCACCAAAACCGGATGACGAAGCGCCAAAAGATACACGCCGACCACCACCTCGACCCGATCATCGAGCGCTGTGAGCAGGCTTGCGTTAATCAGCCCATCAAAGCCGAGACCCGTGTGAAAGCTCACATGGTCGGCGGTTGAGAAATGGGTGGCACCGGCATCAAGGACAAATTTCGCCAAGGCAATTCGCTCGGATTGCGGCAAGGAAAGCAGGGAAGCGTCCGCCATGACGCCGATTCTCACCGGCCCTTCTCCGCTCGAACCTGTTCTATGCGTTCATCTTTTACGCGCCACAATTCATTCAGCCAGTCGTGCGCCGCGCGCATGTACTGATCTTCTTCCGCGTCCGCCAACGCGAACTCCGGCACCGGGATGAACCGGACCTCAAACCTCACCTCACCCATGCGTCCGCATAGGAAATCCCAGAAACCCGGCCGCCCATCGAGGTACACGATGGTCACATCGAGCACGGCCTCGAGGCGCGTTCCCAAGTCCCGCAACACGGTCGCGACACCACCCGTGCGCGGATTGAGCAGATGTTTGTATGGCGAGGCCTGACGCTCGTGCTTTTCAGGAGTGAATCGCGTGCCCTCGCCAAAGATCATGATGCCTGTTGGACGCTTCTCGAAGATCTTGATCGCTCGTTTCATACGCAGGCGGTCCTCTTCCCTGAGCGCCGGATTCGCCCGCGTCTGCTCGCGCGAATAACGTTTCAAGTAAGGGAAGCCGAGAAAATGCATGGCAAGGCCGACGAGCGGCAGCCAGATGAGCACCTGCTTGTTGAAGAACTTGAGCGGCGGAATTGCCTCCCTTAGCAGGTTCTGCAACAAAACGATATCCGCCCAAGACTGATGGTTGGGTATCACTAGGAACCACTTGTCACGGGACACCTCCTCGCGCCCTTGCCAAGTGACTTGAACTGCACTCAGAAGCCGCTTGTTCATCAGCCAACGGTCGACATCCACAGCGTGGTCGATGACCGCATCGACACGCTTATCCATCATCCGGCGCCAAGCGGGGACAGGCACAATCAAACGCAGAAACACAAGCACATATAGGTATAAGGACATGACCCCAAGATTGAGGGCCAGTCCGGTCGCCATGATGATTCCCGTCAACAAGGTAATCTCCTGGTGCCTCGATTCTGAAATGCCATGCTATGTTATTTAGGAATCGAGGCACTCGTCGGAATCGCCGGTCAACACTCGCGCGCAGGCTTCGAGCAGCCTCTGGTGTTCGTCCTCGGTGCCCACGGAGATGCGCAGGCGGTTGTTGCCGTCCTCAAAGTACCGCACGAGTATTCCCGTCGCTTTCAATGATTCGTACACGGCCCGAGCGCCCAATGTCTCGGGCGGCCTGGCATAGACAAAGTTAGCCTGCGAATCAGGCACATGAAACCCCAAATCGCGCAAACCTTGCGTGAGGCGAGCGCGCTCCCTACGCACGGCGCTGGTGGTTTCTTTGACATAGAGTTCGTCTTCCCAGGCGGCAAGGCCTAGGTTCTGCGCCAGGGCATCAAGGTTATAGCTGTCACGCACCTTGGTGGCCATGGGCTCGATAAGCGATGCCTGCCCAAGCCCAAATCCCAGCCTCAAGCCAGCAAGCGAATAGCCCTTGCTGAATGTTCTCAGCAAGAGCACATTCGGGTGCGCTTTGATGAGTTCGACACTCTTGTAGCCAATTTCAGGATCAACAAAATCCACATAGGCCTCGTCGATCAGCAATAGGCCGGGCACTTGTGCAGCCAATCTGGAGAGTTCCTCAAGTTGGAACAGACACCCGGTCGGCGCATGCGGATTCACAATCAACACAAGGCTCGCTTGAAGA
>CAZNYE010000228.1:0-2913 GCA_964577185.1 uncultured Pseudomonadales bacterium
AGCCAGATCACAAGAGCGATGGAAACTACCGCAAGGATGGCCGCTTGACCAAGTTGGGCAGTGGTCTCCTGAGTCTGCTCGGCTTCACCACCTATTTCCACGGCGAGTCCAGCTATTTCCCCGAACTGAGGAAGAACCTCGGTTTCCAAGTAGTCGGCGAAGCCAACCGCGGTTAGCCCGCTCCCCGGAATGAAGCTGCCGCGGATGGTAGTGGCGCGAATCCCTTCGCGGTGATAAATGCGGTCCACGGCGAGCTGTTCCACCGGGTTGACCAAATCGCGCAGGGGGACAAGACGACCGTCTCTCGCTCGCACCGGTGCCTCGAGCAACGCCTTGAGGTCGGAACGCGCTGCCTCGTCGAACATGACTCGTATCTCGGTGGTGTCATCCAAGTCCCGGTGCTCGGTCGCTTCGATGCCAAAAAAGGCGGCCTGCAACGTGTTTGCGACATCCCGCGCATTCAAGCCGGCAAGCGCGAGTTTCTCGTAATCAATGTTGAGATCGATTTGTGGCGTGCCCGGACGCTCGTCTATTTCCAACTCGGTAACCCCTCGGATGGTTTCCAAGTGCTCGAAAAGCCGCGCCGCCTGTGCCCTTCTCACCTCATCGTCATTGGAATAGAAATGCACCGTCAGCGGTTGATCCGTCGGAGGTCCCAAATACTCCGATTGAAATATGACCCGTGTTCCAAGCGGCGGCTTGATCTCCCGCTGCAGGATCTGAATCCATTCGGCGTTGCTGTGCTGTCGATCAAGCGTCTTGAACACCATGGTGAGCAAGGCTTCATGCTCGGCATCGCCGCGGGTCTTGGTTTTATCGTTGGTTGATTGATAACCAACGCGTGCCGTCACCGCATCCAGATCCGCCCGGGTAATTCCCGAAATCTGACGTTCGAGCTCATACACCACGGCTTCGGTTTGCTCAATGGGTGTGCCCAGGGGGGTGGACACCTTGGCGAACATCACCGTCGCATCTCGCTGCGGAACCAACTCCACTTCAAGAAGCGGCCTTATAAACACCAGCACGCCTGCGAGCACAAGCAAATAGGCTGGTATGGCGATAGCACGAAAGCGCAACACAAAGTGAAGCGAACGCCTGTATGCCGCTTCCAGCGCCAACACAAAGTCACGCTTCCCCTGTGCCCCGCGGCCGATGAGCGAACCACCATGGCGCATGTGCGCTGGCAGGATCACGAAGGACTCGATGAGCGAAAACAGCAGCACGGTCACGACCACCGCAGGCATCTGCCACGAGATCTTGCCCATCAACCCACCAATGGAAAGCAGAGGTGTGAAGGCAAGCACCGTCGTGACGGCGGCTGCGGTCACTGGACGAATCATTTCCATGGTGCCTTGCACGGATGCCGCGAGTGGAGGCAATCCCTGCGCACGTTTGACATCAATGTGCTCGGAAACCACAACCGCATCATCCACCACCATTCCTATGACGATGAAGAAGCCGGTCAGGGAGAAGAGATTAAACGTCATGCCAAAGGCCGGAATCAGTGCCAATGCGCCGAAAAAGACCAGCGGAATGCCGACACACACCCACAGCATGGCCCTTCCACGCATGAACAAGAACAGCACCGCAGCCACAAGCAGCGCACCAAACGCTCCATTGACCACCATCAGGCTCAATCGATTTCTTGTATAGAAAGCCCGGTCATCGACAAGCTGCAGGGACACATCCTTTGGAAGATTCAATCGGCCCAGCGATTCCTTCACACTTTCGACCGCATCTATGGCATCGGCCTGGTCGCGCTTGATCGCATAGATAGTGGTGCCTGGCTCGCCATCGGTGTGTGCGATGAGTCCAGTATCCTCTCTGCCGGACTCGATCCTCGCGATCTGGGAAACGCGAATCACGCCCTCACCCGGCACGGACCGCACGATGGTGTCGCCCACCTCTTCCGGATCGTGGAATCGGCTCCACAACACGACCCTGTTGCGGTCGCTTTCTGTCCTGAGGATGCCTCCGGTGCTGGAAACATTACGCCGTGCAACCGCATCCACCACGTCGAGCACAGTCACGCCCTGTTCGCTCGCCTTCTGAGGGTCTACGAGTACACGCACCTCGGGGTCGTTCAGCCCCACCACCTTTGCCTGGGCAATTTCATCTACAGCCTTCACGGCCCGCTCGACCATGCGGGTTGCGACCGTCAAAGTGTCGGCGGGGCCCGAGAGCGCCACTTGCACGACCGGCCACTTACCCGGATTGAACCGTTCGAGCGTCGGTTCATGCTCCATGTCTGGGGGAAAGTCGGTGATGCCGTCTATCGCATTTCTGAGTCTCTGTTCTGCATCGTCGAGTTCCGAGTCGCTCGCATCTATAAAAAACTCGACGCGCGTAAAGGAAGTGCCATTGGATATGGCGCTGTTGTAGCTGTCAACGCCATCAACTTCTTCTATGGCTTCCTCAATGGGAATAGTGATCTTGGTTTCAACATCTCGTGCTGAGGCGCCCGGGAGCTGCGCGTTCACGAACACCACATTGGAACTGACGGCAGGAATGTACTCGCGAGGCACATCCTTCACAAACCAATAGCCGGCGACAATCAATGCCACGGCGATCAGGTTGACGAGCAAAGACCGCTGGGCGAAGAAGGCGACGACACGTTCCACCAGAGAATCTCTCTCAGACAGAAGGGAGACTGCTCGGAGGTCGCATGAGTGGCAACTATTCGCCTAAAGGCGGGACTCGGTGACTTCCACGAGCGCTCCGTCGGCTAGGGCGAACTGCCCATGGGTGATCACCTCGTCGCCCGCTCGAAGTCCAGAAACCACTTCCACGCGCCCGCCGCTCGCCAATCCGGTGGAGACAGGAACCAAGTGTGCTCTCCCCTGGCCATCGACAAGAAACACATGGGTCATTCCATCGCGTCGAAACACGGCGCTCGCGGGCACCACTATCTGC
>CAZNYE010000229.1:0-10254 GCA_964577185.1 uncultured Pseudomonadales bacterium
AGGTATGGCGAGTCGTGCAGAAACGGAAGCGCAGGGGCGGGACCGGGCTCCCGAATCCATCGACGATAGAGTGCATCGTCAACGCCTCGAACAGCGAGCTACTTGCGGACGCCTGTATAGCATGCCAAAGCCGACGCTGGCGGCGCTGCCCGGCCCAGCCGCTGGCGCTGGCATGGCGATCGCGCTCTCCTGCGACCTGCGCATTATGGCCAGCAGCGCGTTCATGACTACGGCGTTCGCCAAGATTGGATTCCCCGGCGATTTTGGTGGCACGTACCTGCTGACCCAGCTCGTGGGACCCGCCAAGGCGCGCGAACTCTATTTTCTGTCCGATCGCCTAGACGCTGAAGAGGCGCTCCGCTTGGGGCTCACCAATTGGGTGTGCGACCTTGAGGCTCTCGCGGAGCAAACTCGAGAGATCGCGATGCGGCTGGCAAATGGTCCTCCAATAGCCTACAGATACATGAAAGAAAGCCTGAATCGGGCCGTGGGGTCTGCGGACTTGGGCGAATGCATGGACCTGGAGGCCACTTTCATGGCGCGATGCCGAGATACCCAAGACCACCGCGAAGCTGTCAAGGCATTTGCGAAGCGGCAGGCGCCAGTGTTTCAAGGTCGCTAATGCAGAGGAGGTGGCCGTCCATGGCCAAGGCTCCTGTGAAGTTCACTGGGGCCCGTTCATTCCGCCGGGGATCAGTTCCTGCGAGCCTGCCAGCCTTTCGAGAATCGCACGCTTTTCCTCTGAGGTCTGAGCTGGGTTCGGTGGAGGTAGATTTGGGCCAGGCAAATGGTCGTACAGCCCGCCGCCAGCGACGAGCCTTGCTTCTGAGACACTGATTTCTTGTTTCATATTGTTCTCCTTTTGGTTGTTGGGATTGTTGTGAATACCGCACTCTCCTACGAGCACCTGTCCGAGAGGATGGATTTCCACCGTCTCGTAGCAGAATTCTGAAGAACAAAAAAAGACGATGAATGGCAAGTCTCTGCGAGCCATGTAGGAATTTTGCTCGGCATTTGGTCTGCGCTATAAATGCCTCGAAGACGCGGAGATGTAGAATGTGGACTAAAGATCGAAGAGGCGTCGCGTGGCGCAACCTATCTACTTGACAATACTCGGCCTTGTGCTGCTCGGCGCTGGCATCGCCGCCCTCGTGAATCCTCAAGGGGTTGCGGAGTCTTTGGGTGTTGCCGCCACTGACATTTCGGGTCAATCTGAGTTGAGGGCCACCTATGGCGGGCTCACCCTGGGGTGGGGACTCCTGCTCATCGCTGGTCTGCGCCATCAATCCTTGGCTCTGGCTGGATTGGCGTTCACACTATTCGGAGGAGGGTGTTTGCTGCTGGCCCGATTCGCCTCCGCACTTGCCCTCGGGCCGTCGGGCTTTACTGGCACCGTCACCTCCCTTATTCTGTTCGAGGTAGCCATGGTAGCTGTTGCATATGTACTTCTGCGGCGAGCCCTTAAGGAAGAGGGCGAACCTGAGGTGATTCGCTAGGTCGCGGAGAAGATCATGATCGTTGACGCGAGAGGAAGACGATTCAGAAATCTGCGGGTAAGCCTGACCGCGGCCTGCAACTATGCCTGCACCTACTGTGTTCCCAATGGCCGAAAACTCATGGCGGCAAGGGACGAACTGAGCGTTGACGAATTGCGGTGCGCCACCGAGTTATTGATCGAGGTCGCCGGCGTTGACAAGCTGCGCATCACCGGCGGTGAACCCCTGATCGCATCGAGCTTTGATGGTTTCGTTCGAGCATTGCAAGAACTTGACTTGATCGATGTGGCGGTGACCACCAATGGTCAATTCCTGCTTGAAAAGCTTCCTGTGCTGCTCGATTCCGCGGTGAAGCGCATCAACTTGAGCCTGGACACATTGAATCCCTTGGCCTTTCGTCGATTGGCGAGGGGAGGAGATTTGCAGACCGTGCTAGAAGGGTTTGACGCCGCGATCGAGCAGGGATTCAAGCTCAAGGTCAACATGGTGCCGCTACGTACTGGCAACTTGGACCAAGTACTGCCGCTGCTCGACTACTGCCTCGAAAGGGGTGTCGAACTACGCATGATCGAACTCATGAACATGGGTCACCTCAAGCACTCCTCCGAGTTTCATCGCGAGTATGTCGGCATGGACGAATTGCTCGCCATCATCTCCGAAGCATACGAATTTGAGCGTACCGACGCGCCCTATGACGCCACGGCGGTGCGCTTTGCCATTGAGGGAGGCGGCTCTTTCGGCATCATCGCCAATCACAGTCAGCCCTTTTGTGCGAGCTGTACTCGCCTGAGGCTATCTTCCGATGGCAATATCTATGGGTGTCTTTCGAGTCGCAATCACCATCCCATTCGCGACCTGCTGCAGCGGCCCAAGGAGATTTCGGCTCCGCTGCTCGCCGAGCGGCTTTCACTTGCTTTGAGCGACAAGCAGCCGGTGGCCTTCAGTGGCGAAGTCACTGTCATGAAGTTCATCGGTGGTTGATGGGCGGGCAACTCGGCTCGGTGTACCGCGAGGTTCGGTCACATAGCCTTACAATTTGCGATGGCCTGAATACAGAGGATTACTGTATTCAGCCCGCCCCCGAGGCGAGCCCTCCCAAGTGGCATCTGGCGCACACCACCTGGTTCTTCGAGACATTCATTCTCCTGCCCTACGTATCGGGCTACCGCAGACTCGAGGAGGCCTACGGCTATCTCTTCAATTCCTACTATGAGGGCGTTGGCAAGCAGTGGCCCCGGGCAGATCGAGGCAAGCTCTCGCGCCCGACGGTCGCGGAAGTCATGGAATATAGGAATCGAGTCGATTCCGTCATGCTTGAGTTGCTCCAAGAGTCTGATGCCCTCGGCGACGAGATTGAGCAACTGACGGTGCTCGGTTTACATCACGAACAACAGCATCAGGAGCTTCTCGTCACCGACATCAAGAGAAACCTCGGCGTAAATCCTCTGGCGCCCGCACTTGAATCCTGCGCAATTGAAGAGGAGATCGAGGCGCCAGCCGATGCGATTGAATTCTTAGAGTTCGATAAGGGTCTCGTCACCATTGGAACCGACGAGAACAGCGGGTCGAGACCTGGGTTTCAGGATTTCTCATTCGATAACGAATCTCCTCGGCATCAGGTCTATGTGCAGCCCTATGCAATCGCCAAGCGCCTATGCTCTAACGGGGAGTATCTTGAGTTTATGAAGGATGGCGGCTACCAGCGCCCGGAGCTTTGGCTGGCTGAGGCTTGGAATCGGGTGGTGCAAGAGCAATGGAGTGCACCGCTCTATTGGATTTGGGAAGAAGGAGAATGGTTCGAATACCTGCTCGCGGGCAAGAGGCCTTTGTGCCACGAATCGCCGGTTGCGCATCTCAGCTTTTTTGAGGCGGATGCCTTTGCACGTTGGCAAGGTGCCCGACTTCCGACAGAAGCCGAATGGGAGTCGAGCTTACGCAGTGACAGGAGTGAACAACTTCGTGATGCGCTCGGCAGGCTCTGGCAATGGACATCCTCGGCCTACGGCCCCTATCCGGGTTTTCGGCCTTTAGCAGGTGCCGTCGGCGAATACAATGGCAAGTTCATGAGTGGGCAAATGGTTCTGCGTGGTAGCTCCTGTGCCACCCCGCGGGGGCACGCGCGCGTCTCCTACCGCAACTTCTTCTATCCTTGGGACCGCTGGCAATACAGCGGGGTCAGGCTCGCTAGAAATATCGAGGAGTAACTATGGCTTCTTCTGCGCTCGCGTATGAGACGGGCGAGGATTCGCTTATTCGCCTGTTTGATCAGGTTCCACAGCCAGTCGACATGACGCGCGAGCTTCTTGAGGGCCTGCGGGCATCCCAGAAAACCATAGCGCCCAAGTATTTCTACGATGAGCAAGGATCGCGCCTGTTTGAGCACATCACGAGGCTCCCAGAGTATTACCTCACCCGCACCGAGATAGGCATATTTGGGGCTGCCATGCAAGAGATCGCTGACCTTGTTGGAAGTGGCGCGGAGGGTCCTTCCGGCAGGCCTGTATTGGTGGAGTGCGGGAGTGGGTCTGGAGAGAAGGCAAGAATTCTCATCGATGGCATCTCGCCGCAAGCCTATCTAGCGATCGACATCTCCAAGGACTTTCTCGTTTCGAGTTGCGAAGACATTGCCAGTGACTATCCCAACCTCGATGTCGTTGCGATTTGCGCGGACTACTCTCTGGATTGGGACCTCTCTGAGGTTCTGGATGACTCTTCCCCACTGCTCGCCTTCTTTCTAGGTTCGAGCCTCGGAAACTTTGAGCCAGACGAGGCGGTGCGATTCCTATCCCGAGTCCGGCACGCCATCTCTGGACGCGGGTCCTTACTGATCGGCATTGACCCACCCAAGGAAATGTCTGTGTTGGAAGCGGCCTACAACGATAGCGCCGGGGTCACCGCGAGGTTTAACCTCAATTTGCTCACCCGTCTGAACCGAGAATTTGGTGCCAACTTCGACCTATCAGGCTTTGCGCACAAGGCGTTCTACAACCAAGCGCATCAGAGAATCGAGATGCACTTGGTGAGCCAGCGCGACCAAGAAGTACGAATAGGTGGAGAGGAGATCTCCATCGCCGAGAAAGAGACCATACACACTGAGAATTCATACAAATATTCATACGACAGGTTTGTCGACATGGCGTGGGAAGCAGGTTACAGGCGCACGCGCCATTGGAGCGACGAGGCTGGTCTGTTTTCGGTGTTTCTGCTTAGCTGATAGGTTCACAGAATAAACTAACCGGCTCGGGCACCTACCTCTTTAGTCGGGACGCGGACGCGCAGGGAACAACTTCGGGAGAGCCGTACCCATTGTTCAGTTTCGGCCATGGTGTCCGAGAACGCGAATCCACCCCTTTAGGCGCGACAAATCTTCGTGAACGGACACAAAACCTCGGCGTATGTCCCTGCGGCTCAAGCTCTTCGGCCTTTGGGTCAGCATCTTTCCGAACAAATCCACCATTTCCGTGCTGTCCACGCCTCCGACATCTACGGCCCATCCCTCTTCGAGCTGGCTTCAAGCACAGAGGAACAGATAGTGGAGGTTCTTCTCTCGTTGTGTTGGCATCGGCTCCCTATAAATCTCTATACATTCCTCTACATATTTCTCTACATATTTCTCTACATATTTCTTGACAAACTGAATCTCATAGCGGAACATTGTCGATAGCGGTCGGGAGGGCTGTGTTCTTCACGGCGCGTCGGAGCAAGATGTCTCCGCCCGGCTGCATCCCTTTTTCTGAGACTGGTCGACGCGCAGGCCCGATGCACATACTTTACCTCGACGGCTCCGGAACTGTTCGGAATCCCAACGAGCGGTATTTTGTATTGGCTGGTGTCGCTCTCTTTGAGCGTCGTATCTTTCATTTGATTAAGGCGGCTGATAAATTCATCAAGAATCTTCAAGCTGATCACTCCCCGCTACAAGATTTCTTGCCGCACGAAATCGAACTTCACGCGAGCATCATGGCGAATGGGAAGCGAGCACCTTGGAAAGGCGTTCCACGAATCGCGCGATTGGAGATTATTGAAAGTAGCCTCTCACTATTTGACGGTGCTCGGGCATTCGCGGTCGCCGTGGACAAGCGTGCAATCTCACCAAATGATCCTGTCGAGTATGCTTTTGAAGAGATTCTGAGCCGATTCGACCTTTTCCTGCACAGAGTTTGGAAAGAGCGCTCGGAGGCCCAGCGAGGCTTGGTTGTTATGGACAAGTCAAGTTACGAGGTCACCCTGCAACAACTGGCTCGAAAATTCAGAGATGGTGGAACTCGGTGGGGGAATCTCAGAAATCTAGCGGAGGTGCCCATGTTCGTGGACTCTGCGGCATCACGCGCGATTCAACTCGCGGACCTTCTGTCTTGGAGTGTTTGGCGACGCTACGAGGCCCACGACACGCGTTATTTTGATCGATTGGCAGATCACTTTGACAAGCAAGGGGGTGTGCTACACGGGTTGGTTCACTACAAGGATCAATCCGAATCTTGCTTGTGCCCCGCCTGCGTATCCCGCGGTCGTTGACCACGTGCCGGCGTTCTAAATCAAGATAATTTTTCCATTGCTTGGCCGTGTTCTGGCGGGGTTCCGTCGTCTGCTAAAGGGTGTCGTTCGGCCACAACAATTGAATAAGTTTTATTTGCCGGAGGTCGTCGCGGATGTTCCGCCACGTGTCGCCGCAGGCGTGCTCCGCCAGCCGCTCAAGCAGCAGGGCGATGACGCTCAGGGCGATATGGGCGCGGATGCGCCGCGCCACGCGGAGGAACACGGGGCGCAGCCGAAGCTCACTCTTGAGCCGCCCCCAGGACTGCTCGACCCGGTGTAGCTGCTAATATCCGAGCGCCATGTCCCCGGCGGTCAGCGTGTCGTCGTTGGAGTGCACCACGAACTTGCCGTCGAGCCGCTCCGCCGCCCCGACGCCGGCGCGGTCGACGCGCGGCTCCCCGCCCCTCGTCAGGCGCAGGTACCGGCCGAAGGGCCCGCTCACGCGCAGCTGGCACACGCGCTTGCGGTGCTGTTCCTCGTCGGCGACCCGCGACAGGGACGACAGCTCGGCCTCCAGTTCCCGGAGCACCGCTTCCCGGTGCGCCCGCTGGCGGTCGTCCTCGCACAGGTTCAGGCACACCGCGTAGCCCCGCCCGCATTCAATAACTTGGAAACTTGTTCCATGGAAGGCGAAAGTAATACACTTCACTCGCCACGTGTCGTGTCCTACGTCATTCCTCCACCTCGACAACCCCCAACAAATCCTCGTGAATCTTCTTCCATTCCTGATCCAAATTCACCGTACAAACCCGCACCGAGTGCCCTTGAATCATCGCCCTGAAGTCAACCCTCTCCCCAACTGCGGGATAGAGCAAAATCCCTTCGGCACGCTCATACTCCGGCCCCAGCGCTTCAGAGTTCTTCAAGTAAGCAAACAACTGAAATAAATGTCCCGAACGAAGCGACCGCTTACCGCGCCGAACCTGAAGCGTCTCCGAATAGAACTTGGTATCAATAATCACCCGCCGGTGTGCGCTCTTCAGGTGGATGTCGGTTTCCATCTTCGGAAGCAGGTCAAGCTGCTCTTTTGGCCCCTCCGCGTCCCACTTCATCTCAAGAGGCCTGACCCTAAGCTCGTCTTGCTCACGGCGCAGGAAGTTGCGAACGAATTCCTGAAACACACGCCACATCTCCACCTCGTCGTTTAGGATGTCCGAGAACCTGTACCTACCCCCTCTGCCTTCCGGCAGCGTCGCCTCAAAGATCAATTCGCAAACCTGGATCAGGAAGTCGTAGAAAGCGTTGTGCCTGTGTATTTGCACCTGTCGAAAGAGTTGTCGCGATAGCCGAACATCTGAGATTTCATTGAACGATTTCAGACGCAATCGTAAATCGTGGGCGATATCTTTATCGATGCCCACCACCCGGGTCAGACGGGATGCGGTGGCCTTCAAGACCTGGTTCTCCGGTATGTCGAGTTCGAGCTCATCAAACTCGCAGTTCAGTCGTGGGGCGCGTCGCATGATGTACTCCATGCTTCCCGCGAAGTTCACCCGCCCTTTTAGGCGCGACAAGTCTTCGTGAACGGAAACATAACTCCGGCGTATGCCCCTTCGTATCAGGCGCTTCAGCCCTCCGGCCAGCACCTTTCCGAACAGGTCCACCAGTTCCGGGCTGTCCACGCCTCCGACATCTACCGGCCGTCCCTCTTCGAACCGGTTCCAGGCATAGAGGAACAGGTAGTAGAGGTTTCGTATCGGGATGGTTGCCGCCACTTCTATGACCCGGACAGCAGAGTCTCCCTCCATTTGTCCACTTTCAAAGGAGCGTCGAACCAATACTCCTCAAGTAGTGGCAACACCTCGGTCCTGATGATCTGTTCGTACCATTCGCGTTCGGAGAGTGATTCGTCCATCGGGGCGCAAAAGTAGCTGTGACCAATACAGTAGCCGCGGCCAAGGTTAGACTGATCTTCGGAGATTGCTTCGTTGAGGCTGCCGATCATTTCTTCGATATTGCTCAAACGGACCTCGGATACCCCCATGCCAAGCACATGGTCACGGAACTTCCGCGAACCGAAGCGAGGCTTTAGTTCGAAGAATCCGAATCTGCGACGAAGTGCATAATCGACAACAGCCAGGGACCGGTCCGCCGTGTTCATGAGACCAAGCAAATGCAGATTGTCGGGAACGAAGAACTTCTCGTCTTTCTGATCGTAGGCTAATTGGATACGCCATTTCTCCCCGCGTTTATCCGCCTCGATCAACATCATGGTCTCACCGAAGACCTTGCTGAGATTGGCGCGGTTAATCTCGTCGATTATGAAGGCATGCTTCATTTCGGGATTGGACTGAGCTTTTCGACAGAAATCATGGAAGGATCCGTTCTGCAACTCAAATCGATCCTTGACTGGCCTATAGCCTTGAATGAAATCCTCATAGGAGTAAGACTGGTGAAACTGGATGAACTCCACACAGTCGGGCGCCTCAGCCTCCATAAGTGCGTAGGCCAGCTTGCGTGCTGCGAAGGTCTTTCCCACGCCGGGAGGCCCTTGTAGGATGAGGTTTTTCTTGCGTCGCCACAGGGACAGGATGTGTTGTACTTCCTCAAATTCAAGGAATAGCTCTTCGACGACAGCTTCAAGATTGAATTCCTTGCCTCGAATAATCTTGTCGGATTTTGAAGGGTTCACCTTTTTCGACTTCGGTTTGGGATTTGGTTCCTGCCAAAGAGGCATTAAGGGCTCCTGATAGAAGTCCAACTCCTCGGTCCCGTGCTCCTGCTGCAGGGTTTGGCGGATTTGGTAGATGGACTGATCAAGAGTTAACAGCGACGGCGTGTTCTTGTAAGAATCATCTCCGTCTGCAATCAATCCAGAAAATACGGCATAGACTTGTTTCTTCGCGGCGCTGCTCGTAATCTTTTCGTACTCGTCTGGGTAGCACAAGTACAGGAACATGTGACGAAACGAACGAGAATCTGCATCTTCGACACCCGAGACCCAATCTCCAAGCGCCCAAGGATGTTTCAAAAGCAATCTTCTTTGCTCGCTAGGGGAGAGTTTTTTCCAAGCTGCCAATAACGTAAGTAGAAATCCGTACTCGGTCCATAGCGTCATAAACCCTCTGCCAGGATTCACCATTCCGCGAAGAACGTCTTCTTCCAAGTGCGGAGAGGTGGGCGTCGAGGTTCCCGAGAGGGCCCATACTTCAAGTATTCTATCTCGCTTTGTTGTGGACTTCATGGTGCGTTCGTACACCATGAGAAGCAATAGCCAAAGTGCTTCCGATGCCAATTGAATCACTTGAGACTCGGCACCACCAATCTGCACCTTTAGTTTGTCGTAGAAACGTTGTTTTCCAGCGATTGGATTGCCTACAAATAATTCCTTGAGCTCGGCGACTCTTTCAAGAGTCCAGAGATTCTCCTCCGTGAACAGGCTTTCGTCCCCCAATAAGCACTTGCGTCTCCAGTCTTTGGCGGATTTCAGGACTTGTGGTGTGTGGGTTAGTCCGGTCCAAGCTGCCAATGCAGTTTTTCCGTATCGAGCAGTTACAGTATCAGTATAACCAAAGCTGATCGGCCCACGGGATTCTGAAATTGAAACTGCTGTTCTGAAATTGACCTCCGAAATCTCGAATACGAGACCAGACAGGCGGAGCGCTCCATGTGGGTTGAAGTAAGGTGAACAATACTCATTAACCACCCCCGTCGTTTCGCTGGCGGGCCGCAGGGTACTAGGGATTCGCCTAGGAGCCTTTGCTTTGTTTGGAGTGCGGTTTGCGAACAGCGGTCTACATAGACGGATTCAACTTCCCAATCCCATTCCGGGCACCAAGATTTACAAACCCCAAGCTTGGTAAGTGTGGAAGCAGAACGCTTGAAGAGCTGCACTCTCACCAACTGACGCGCCCCTGCGAAGGAACCCTGTTACTTTTTTCCGGCTCTCTGTGTGATTAAGCCTGATCGCATTTGTATCAGAGAAGAACCGGCCCCGCTCAAAATCCATCCGTGTTCTACTGCCTTTCGCTCTTCGACCCCCTTCGAGGGTGCACGTCAGATTTGTGAGGCCGGGGTCATTATAGGTTGGCGCGGCGGCATGCACTGGTCCGTCGAGGGCGCCAACTCCATCCTTGCCCTCCGCTGCGCCGTCAGCAGCAACCGATTCGACGACTTCTGGGAACGCCGCGCCAACCTATAATGACCCCGGCCTCACAAATCTGACGTGCACCCTCGAAGGGGGTCGAAGAGCGAAAGGCAGTAGAACACGGATGGATTTTGA
>CAZNYE010000230.1:0-3923 GCA_964577185.1 uncultured Pseudomonadales bacterium
GCAATCGTGTCATGATCTCCAGCCAGAACCACGGATTTGCCGTGCACGCGGACTCCATTCCAGAATGCCTTGAGGTCACGCATATTTCCTTGTTTGACGGCACCGTGCAAGGTGTCAGACATAGGGAAAAGCCAGCCTTCGGGGTACAGGGTCACCCCGAAGCGAGTCCAGGTCCGCAAGACGTTTCGAATCTCTTTGATGAGTTCGTGCGCATCATGGATAGGACGAAGACCAATCGAGGCAAGGCATCTGGCGAGGAGTCGCGCTAACCTATGCCGAGGCGCACCGACATAGAGTCAATACTCATTCCCGGTGCCGGACCAATCGTCATAGGGCAAGCCTGCGAGTTTGACTATTCGGGCACGCAGGCGTGCCAGGTATTGAAGAATGAGGGCTACCGGATAGTGCTGGTCAACTCGAATCCAGCAACCATCATGACCGATCCATCGGTCGCCGATAGCACTTACATAGAGCCCCTTGACTGGCGCGTTATGGCAGAGGTGATTGAACGCGAACGTCCAGATGCCCTGCTTCCCACCATGGGCGGACAGACCGCGCTCAATACCACCCTTGACCTCGTGCGCGAAGGGGTGCTTGAAGCCTTTGATGTCGAACTCATCGGCGCGAGCAGGGACGCGATCGACAAGGCGGAAGATCGCGAGCGATTTGTGGAAGCCATGCGCAATATCAACCTTGAGACTCCCAGGGCCGGAATTGCGCACAGCCTCGAAGAGGCAATGCAGGTGCAGGGTGCGCTGGGATTTCCGTGCATTATTCGTCCTTCCTTCACGCTGGGGGGAAGTGGTGGAGGCGTGGCATACAACCATGAAGAATTCAAGTATCTGTGTCAGCGAGGCCTCGCGCAATCGCCAACGAACGAGCTTCTCATTGATGAATCGCTTCTCGGCTGGAAGGAGTTTGAAATGGAGGTGGTTCGAGACCGCCTCGACAATTGCATTATCGTTTGTTCAATTGAAAATCTCGACGCCATGGGTGTGCACACAGGTGACAGCATCACCGTTGCGCCGGCTCAAACGCTGACGGACAAGGAATACCAACTCATGCGCAATGCGTCGATCGATGTCTTGCGTGAAATCGGTGTAGAGACTGGCGGTTCCAACGTTCAATTTGCGATCAATCCCGACGATGGGCGGCTCGTTGTGATCGAAATGAACCCGAGGGTATCGCGCTCGTCCGCCCTGGCTTCGAAGGCGACCGGATTTCCCATCGCCAAGGTTGCGGCTCGGCTTGCGGTTGGTTACACCCTTGATGAACTTCAGAACGATATTACAGGCGTAACGCCCGTGTCCTTTGAGCCTGCCATAGATTACGTGGTGGTGAAAATGCCGCGCTTCACATTCGAAAAATTCCCGGCGGCGGAAGATCGACTCACCACGCAGATGAAATCGGTTGGGGAAGCCATGGCGATCGGTAGGACCTTTCAGGAAGCGATGCATAAGGTACTGCGCGGCCTTGAAACCGGCATCAGTGGATTTGATCCCATCGAGGGATTAGAAGGTGCGGACGGGGATCGCCTACTTGTGCGCGAATTGCGCGAACCTGGGCCGCACCGAATTCGCTATGTCGCCGAGGGCATGCGGCGTGGCCTGACCATTCAGGATATCTACGAACACACCGGAATAGACCCATGGTTTCTCGCCGAAATTCAAGATTTGACTCATACAGAGTCTAGGATTGAAGATGCTTCGCTTGAAGACTTTTCCTACGATGAGTTTCGGCGCATCAAGCGAAAGGGATTCTCCGATGCACGCATTGCCATGCTGCTCGCAAAGAGTGAAGCGGAGGTGCGGCGCAAACGCGAGTCGCTTGGGTTGCGACCAGTTTACAAACGCGTTGACACCTGCGCGGCGGAATTTCCTTCCGAGACCGCCTACATGTACTCGACCTATGAGAACGCTTGTGAGGCAAGACCGTCTTCTCGCCGAAAGATCATGGTGCTTGGCGGTGGTCCAAATCGTATCGGCCAGGGAATAGAGTTCGACTATTGCTGCGTGCACGCCGCGCTCGCCATGCGGGAAGATGGCTTTGAGACCATCATGGTCAACTGCAATCCTGAAACCGTGTCTACGGATTATGACGTTTCTGACAGGCTCTACTTCGAGCCTGTCACCTTTGAGGACGTCATCGCCATAGTCAATCTTGAACAACCAGAAGGTCTGATCGTTCAATTTGGTGGTCAAACACCCCTGAAGCTCGTCAATGCGCTTGCGCAAGCTGGCGTCAATATCCTAGGCACCTCTGCCGATGCCATAGACCGGGCCGAGGACCGCAAGCGATTTCAGTCGCTCATCAACTCCCTGGGTTTGCGCCAGCCGCCCAACGCTACTGTGACTTCAGTCCAAGAAGGCCTTGAGGCAGCGGCATCCATTGGTTATCCCTTGGTTGTGCGACCCTCCTACGTGCTTGGTGGAAGAGCCATGGAACTGGTCCATTCCAATGCGGAACTCAAGGACTATCTTGCTCATGCGGTGGTTGCTTCCGAGGCATCTCCGGTGTTGCTCGACAAATTCCTGGCCAAGGCGGTAGAGGTGGATGTGGATGCGGTGTGCGACGGCAAGGACTTTGTCGTCGGCGGTATCATGCAGCACATAGAACAGGCGGGTATTCACTCGGGGGATTCGTCTTGTGTGCTTCCGCCCATCAGTCTGTCGGAGGCTGTTCAGGATGATATGCGCCAACAGACCCGTGCCATGGCCTTCGAACTGGGCGTCGTCGGGCTCATGAACGTGCAATTTGCGGTGCAGGGCGACGAGGTGTACGTGCTCGAAGTCAATCCTCGGGCTTCCCGCACCGTGCCCTTTGTCTCAAAGAGTATTGGCATTTCCCTCGCGAAGGTCGCCGCGCGCTGCATGGTTGGTAAGAGCCTGAAGGACCAAGGCTTCACGCAAGAGGTGCGTCACGCCCATGTCAGCGTGAAGGAGGCGGTGTTTCCTTTCAATAAGTTCCCCGGGGTGGATCCTATTTTGTCGCCAGAAATGAAGTCCACCGGGGAAGTGATGGGTGTTGGCGATACCTTTGCGGAGGCCTTCGCGAAGGCAACCCTGGCCGTTGGAGAGCGTCTGCCAAGTAGTGGAAGGGCGTTCGTGAGCGTGACCGACTCAGACAAGCAGGGCGTTGTGGAGGTTGTGAGCGAACTCGTAGGGCTTGGCTTCTCCCTGGTGGCGACAAGAGGTACGGCGAAGTTCATCCGAGACGCGGGCTTTGAGGTCGAAGTTGTCAACAAGGTGACCGAGGGGAGGCCGGATATCGCTGACCTTCTCAAGAACAATCCCGTGGATCTTATTGTCAATACCACCGAAGGTCGGACTGCGATCGCCGATTCCGCGGTTATTCGCCGACTCGCGGTCGAGCGCAAGGTGTGCTATACAACCACTCTCTCGGGAGGGAGGGCCTTCTGCATGGCGATCGCCCATCTGCACGCGCACCCCGGAAAACCCAATGTGAGGCGCATACAGGACTTAAGGAATCTTTGATACGCATGAATACGCCCATGACAGTGCAGGGAGCCCAGGCGCTTCGCGAGGAGCTTCGAAGACTGAAATTCGAGTTGCGGCCGAAGATCGTTGAAGACCTGGCCAAGGCTCGCGCGCACGGCGATTTGCGTGAGAATGCGGAATATCACGCGGTACGAGAACAACATGGTTTCAACGAGGGGCGAATTCAAGAGGTCGAAGGCAAGCTTGCGGGCGCACAGGTCATAGATATCACGCGCATCAGGGAGACCGGCAAGGTCTTGTTTGGCGCAACCATCACGCTTGCCAACCTCGACCGCGATGGCAGTGTTCGCTATCAGATTGTTGGAGAAGACGAGGCAGACATCAAACTGGGAAAAATCTCCTATTCTTCTCCGATTGGTCGTGCGCTCATAGGAAAACTCCTTGGAGTCGTGATCGAGGTGCGGG
>CAZNYE010000231.1:0-2028 GCA_964577185.1 uncultured Pseudomonadales bacterium
ATGCTCACCCCTCTTGCTCGTAAGCCAATCCCAGATGAGGGATGACTGCCCATCACCTCAAGAATGTGTTTCACCGGAGCTTCTTCATATTGAGCAGCGAGCTGTGCCCGCACCCTACGCGCACTTGTACTGAGCTCCGAAAGCGCCTGCCTCGTGGCTTCTTCGGGCGCGCCGGGCGGCATGACAATTCTCGCCACAACCCGGTCACCTTCGACTGGCAGAAACATCAGGTAAGGCAAGTGTCCTCCCATGACCGTGGCAACTGAGAGAATGAGCGCCACCAGGGCGATTGCCAAGGTTGCACGCCGGGCCGCCGACACTCGTGCGAGAAACGTTCGAAACCCGCCCTGTATGAATGCCTCAAGCCTTGACTCGAACTTGGCTTGCAATCGCACCAACACCGCTCCAAGCCTACCCAGGTGGCCGGTCAGATTCGCGGCCCATACAAGAGCAACGGCGACCACCGACAGCCCCAGGCTGGTGCGGAGGTCGGAAGAAAGCGCGAAGGCTGCAATGACCAACACCACCAGCAGCGTCATGCCAAATTCTCCGAATGGCATGCCAGAGATCCGATGGCCAAGATGGGCCGGCAAAACCAACTGACATTCAATAAGCGAGAACACTAGACAACACATCACGGTCGCCGCCATGACACCCATGATCTGTCCCGTTTGTCCTTCGGCGAACAACATGGGCGCGAAGGCCGCCAGCGAGGTGAGCACGCCAAACGTCACCGGCACTTTGACGTCCTGTGCGGCTTGAATGGCACCGGCGAGCAGTCCATCGCCGCGCTGCTGAAACACATGTGCCCGCTCGCCCACGACAACAGCGTCATCCACCAGCATTCCGATGGCAAGGATAAAACCGATCAGAGATACGGTGTCGAAGGAATAGTCAAGCACATAGAGCAAGAGTATGGCGCCGAGAAAGGCAATCGGAATTCCGGCCGCCACCATAAGTGCCTGATGCGGGCGGAGGAAAAGAGCCAGCAGTATGAGCACCAACAAGAGGCCCTGCATGCCGCTGTCTATGAGCGCGGTCAAGCGGTCGGTGACGCGCGCGGATTCATCCCGCCATACGATGACCCGCACATCCTCCCCGAGTAGAACCGGCGCTTGCTCGACAAAGCGTCTGATCGAGGCGCCAACCTCCCTCAAATCCTGATCACCTGTGCGCGAGACTTGGATCAAGGCGGCGGGCCTGCCGTCAAACAGAACCCTCTGTCCCGTGTCCTCAAATCCGTCGACGACTCGCGCCACATCCTTGAGCAATACTCGGGTGCCATCGGAGCGGGTAGTGATTGCAAGCTGCTCCAGCTCTTCCCCCCAATAGGCTTGACCCGCGGTACGCAGCAGCACTTCACCATCACTTGTCTTGATCGAACCCCCAGGCAAATCGAGGGATCTTTGGCGAAGCGCGTCAGCCACCTGGGTAAAGGTCAGGTCATTGCGCAAGAGGGAGTCCCGGGAAACTTCCACGGAGATTTCATAAGGTCGTGAGTTGGTCACTTCTGCCTTGGTGATGGCTGGCATGCGAAGCAGGTGGTCGCGAGCCTCGCGAGCCAGCTCCTTCAGTTCGCGTTCATCACTTGGCCCGGTCACGGCGATTTCGGCAAAGACGCTGCTCACTTCCAGCACTTCGAATATTGGCTTCTCGACCTCCAGGGGAAAAGTCTCGATCGCGTTGACTCGATTCTCAATTTTGCCCAGAAGCTGATTTTTGTTCGCGTCGAAGAAGAGATCCACCGTGACGGTACAGACTCCTTCCTCGGCGAGGGAGACCACCTGCCTGACACCAACCAAGCCTTCAATCGCTTCTTCGATGCGTGCGCACACACCGGTTTCGACTTCCTGTGGGGCGGACCCCAGATAATCAACGCGAATAGTGATCACTGGCACATCGAAATCCGGATAGATTTTGACCGGAATCTGCGTCAGGGCCGAGATCCCTCCGAGGACGGCGAAGCCCATCAGGAGGTTCGCCGCCACGTGGTTGGTGGCAAACCAGGCGATCACCCGATTCATGAGG
>CAZNYE010000232.1:0-1624 GCA_964577185.1 uncultured Pseudomonadales bacterium
TCTTCTGGGTGCCCGAGGCGGGACACGGTATGCAAAACGAATTTCGGGGTGCGCTCTATCAGCAGTTCTGGGTATCGGAAGGCTTGGAAACCTAGCTATTGCTCCGTCATGGTCTGAATGGTGGCGAGCAGCGATGCCTCTCGCTCGGCGAACGTCGTGGGGCTCGTTTCTAGGGAGCCAAACACCACCTGCTCGATACCTCTACTCAAGCCTTTCGCCAATTGGATGGCTTGCGTACGAAGAATCTCGCGTTCGGACGGGGTGGTTTGGCTCGCATTGATCTTCGCGATCAGCATAGTGGCCGCGTGGTAGCGTGCGGTAGCGCGCACCAAGGGATCTTCAGCCCGCTCGGCCAAAGTTCGCACGAACCCCGAGATCTCGTCGCTTGGAGAGAACATGCCAGCGATCAATCGCAGCATCACTGGCCAGTCGTCGTAATGCGGGAAGTAGGTCGCAAGTGCGTTCGCCGCCATCAGGACATGGGTGTTTGCACCCGGTTCATTCGTCCCTTGCGCAATGAGGAACTCCGCAGCTTCAAGCAGGCGTGGGTGATCGGCACCAGCATCAATGATGGCCATCGCCGCGGCGATGGCGTGCGTTGCCTTTGGGCTCGCGCCCAGCTGCCCATGCGATGCTTCTTCATCCGATACATCGGCCGTATCGATCACTTGGCTCGCTTCCCGCCAGCTCCTCAGATCTTCGAGATAGCCCTCAACGGCCATCCAGTTAGGACCGACTTCTTTCGCCAAGGTTGCCATGCCCAGCGTGACGTTCTTCTCGTGAATCGGTGACGCAATCGAATAATCAGCGAGAAACTCTGCCGCTTCGCGGGCTCCGGGCCGCCCGGCCTCGATGATGCGCCTCGCCGCCGCCGCCGCCAAGGTGACGTCTGGATGATCACCTTGTGTCTCTTTGCGCAGTCTCACCCTTTCATCATCCGGCACATCCATGCGCCTGATCTCTTCGTCTCGCGCGTGCCAGACTCCATCCATGACGATATAGGCCTCTAGGATCTGCCAATCGTCGGGCACGTCGAGTGCCTCGCTGCTGACATCGGACGCAGGCTGGCAGGCCGCCAGCAAGAGAAGCGGGGCGAGGCGCAATAGAAATACTACTCGCCCCCTTGACACTATAGGACAGCGCCTTTGTTGCGGGCGAGCGGAGAGGAATGGGTGAGCACGTCTTCAGGGGCAACATTGCGGCTAGTTCCCATAATGTCAAGGGGGGCGAGTAGTTGCACGTAAAGCAATGTGGCAAGTGACGAGTCAGATTATCGGAATGCTCCGTGCCCCGACACCAAGACCTCAGGCAACCAGTCGCCACAAAATGGCCATGGAAAAGACCAAATTGAATCCCACCATCCATTTCAAGAGGTTCATTTGCGATTGAATATTGAGCACATCGTGCTTTGTGGCCAAGTTTTCGGACGAAAGCGCCTCGGCCGCCTGGCGGGCCTCATCCTCAGGCACACCTGCTGCGATGAACGCCCGATACACTTCTGAGATCATAGTCGCCATGTAACTATTCGCCGCCCTTGACACCATGGGACAGCGCCCCTGTTGCGGGCGAGCGGAGAGGAATGGGTGAGCACGTCTTCAGGGGCAACATTGCGGCTAGTTCCTAT
>CAZNYE010000233.1:0-7279 GCA_964577185.1 uncultured Pseudomonadales bacterium
GAGGGATCCGTGCCGCGACACCAAGGTTCATCAGAATTTGGGGCACGGATTCGAGTATCGCGGGCTTATACGCTCGCCGAGGCGCGCCAGAAATTCGCGCGTTCCATCGAGTTGCATGTCGACGAAGCCAGATCAATCGAAGCGCTCCGCGAAACCTTAAAGGAACTCTGCGCCAACGGGCGGAAGACCAATTGTCGGGTGCTTGTCCAATATAACAATGGAAAGGCGCGCGGCTGTCTCGCACTGCATGGAAACTACTCCATTTTGCCGACCGAGGAGAATCTGCGGCAGCTGCGAGAACTCCTGGGAAGCGACGCGGTAAAAATGAACTATCGTGGGTAATTCGCGCACTTCCCGAGGCGCCCTGATCAGTCAGGCGGTGGGTGACTTGCCTCGCGGAAGACTGCGCGTTGCGTATAGCGGTGGACTGGACTCCACGGTGCTCTTGCATGCGACTGCCGAGCAACTTCGTGTGCAGGGCGAGCTCAAGCGACTGACGGCTCACCACCTGAATCATGGATTGCAGGCCGCATCGGCAGCCTGGGCCGAGCATTGCCGTGCGTTTGCGGCGGGGCTCGATATCACCTTTGAGTGTGATCGCTTGACCTTGCCGTCTCAGGGGAATATGGAGAAGCTCGCGCGGGAAGCGCGCTATGCAAGATGGGCAGAGGCGCTTGTCAAGGACGAAACCCTTTTGCTCGCGCATCACGCCAGGGATCAAGCCGAAACCCTACTCTTGCGCCTTATGCGCGGTGCTGGCGGAGAGCTGCTTCGAGGTATGCCGTGCGAGCGCGAATTTGCGTCGGGTCGACTATTGCGTCCGTTTCTGCGATTGCCGCATGAAGCCATCGAAGACTATGCCAAGACACATGGACTTGAATGGTGTGAAGATCCTTCCAATCAGGAACTCGACAAGGATCGCAATTTTATTCGTCTTGAAGTGCTTCCACTGCTCTTAAGCAGATGGCCGGAGGCGGTCTCATCCATTGCACACAGCTCTGAGGCGCTCGCCGAGGAGCAGGGGCGGTTCGATGCCCTGCTCTTAAGATCCGTGGAAGAGGTGCTTACCGGTGAGCCGGGTGTGTCTGTAGATACTCTGTTGTCATTGCCCAAGGAGGCACAGATTCCGGTGCTGCGCCGGGCCTTGCTACGAATGGGTGTGCATTCGCTATCCGAAGCGCGTCTCGAAGAGATTCTCAGGCAGCTTTCCCTGCCAACGGACAGGAATCTGACATTCTCATTGCCAGGAGGTCAGAGCCTTGGGCGATATGCCGGACGCTTGGTGATGCATCGCGCACTGCCAGCCAAGGATCAGGAACCTCAGAGATGGAATCTTGATGAAGTTAAGCACCTGCCCCATGGCGTGCTCTTCGCGAGCACTGGTGCAATGACAAAAGCTGGTTGTCTTTCGGAAGAGGTGCGGGGAGTCGAAGTCCGGTTCAGAACTGGAGGTGAGCGAATGCGTGTCCGGAGAATGACGCGCAAGGTCTCGCGCCTCTTGCAGGAGGCTTCTGTTGCACCCTGGCTACGCGACGGCTGGCCAATGCTCTACCTCGATGACCAGCTCGTGGCGCTGCCGGGTATTGCTATAGATGATGCCTATGTCCGTGACCGCGGCTGGAAGCTCCAATGGACTCCGGATTAACGCACTGAAGGATTACTTTTCCTGATGGCTCAGAAATTCATTCGCAGCGCGGCGATAGAATCGCGGATCACTTCGGCAATGCGCGAGACATCTGACTCTTCTATATTGAGTGGTGGACCGAGGCAAAGAATGTCGCGCACGTCGCCAGTGCCACCTGGATAGAAGAACAAATCTCGCTGCAGGGCCTCGGAAAGAATTCTCGAAGTCATCTGATCGCTTTTGTCGAAGCGTTGGAGGGATTCTCTGTCACGTACCACTTCAATGCCAATCAGCATTCCCTTTCCGCGAACCTCGGCAACCCAGGGGTCGTTCGATAGGGCTTCCCGGAGACTCTTGAGCAGCAGCTCGCCGAGCTGCGCACTTCTGTTGATGAGCGACTCGCGAGTCATGATCTCGAGCACCTTGCTGGCTGCACCACAGGGACCGGAGAGGGCTGAAAAGGTGTGGAACATGACGTCCATACCGGCGTCTTCAATGGCTTCGCCGATCTCGTTTCGGGCAAACACGCCGTTAATAGGCGCATAGCCGCCAGCGAGGCCCTTGCCGGATGCCAGAATATCCGGCCGCAAGTGCCAATGATCAGCAGCAAACTTGGCACCCGTGCGTCCGAATCCGGTCATAACTTCATCGGCTATGAGGAGAATGCCGCCCTCATCGCAGAGTTTGCGTACACCCGGCCAATAGTCATCTGGCGGCACGAGAATTCCGCCAGATGACCCAACGATTGGTTCGGCGATCAATGCTGCGATCTGTTCTGCCCCAATTGACTCGATACAGGCTTCGAGTTCAGCAAGGTAGAAGGCACCAAGGTCAGATTCGGAAATTCCCGGTGGAGCACGTAGCGGGTAGGGCGCATTGATGCGCGGAAACTGGACAAGGGCCGACTCTATGCCTGCCTGCCTTGCTGGATGTCCGGAAAGTGCGGCGGTTGTCAGGGTGGTGCCGTGATACGAGGGCGTCCGCACAATGATCTGATGTCGCTCAGGTGCGCCCTGCGCGGCGTGGTATTGAAGCGCGATCTTGGTCGCGGTCTCGATGGCCTCCGAGCCACTGCACACCAGTTGGATGCGGCCCAATCCCTCCGGCAGCCAGTCACGGATCAATCGGTCGCATAGCGCAAGGCGCGCAGGAGAGCGCCAGGGGGGCAATATGTAGCCTTCGCGCTGCGCTTCAACATAAGCACTCAAGACTTCCTCGCGTGCGTGTCCCACATTGCACACGATGGCGCCGCCCCCGGCGTCGAGGATTCTTCGACCATCCACCGTGTAGAGCCATTTCCCTTCGGCTTTGACGATCTCAAACGGTAGACTCTGCCAAGCGAAGGGGTAGATGATGTCATGGTGGTCGCGCATGAACTTGAGTGCGCCCAGGGAGCGAGCCGCCATTGTAATGGGCGCGGCCTAACGCGAAGTGGTCGCGAGTTTTCCCTCGATTGCCGGGGTGTCTCAGTGCGCCGAGGCTGTTTGCGCTCTCGGCGCTGCCTCGAGGTTGCCATAGAGGGCCGCAGTTTGCGGCTTCAAGAACGACCTTGAGGTGTCATACGGCTTGGCCCAGTCGTAGTAGGGTTCGTCGGTGTAATTCACACACCGGGCACCTTCGTGATTCCACAGGCGCCGAGTTCTGCCGATAAGGTCACCAAGGTAGACGTGTAGCGAGCGGGAATACCGAGTGCCTGGATTCACGATGGAGTGAACCACATCGGAGCCAAACACGCTCACGTCCAGCGCTCGCGCATTGACCCTGCCGCACTCTTCCAGACCAGTGCCTGCTGGGCGGTAGAGGTGGTGGGTTTCCATGCCATCATAGGTGGCGATCACGGCCGTGATGCCGTGCTCATGGGGTGGGAAGTGGATATTGGGTGTCAGACGGGCGTGCAGGATGGTCAGTGCATCATCGCAATACAGCAACGTCTCCTCGGCGCTTCCCACGTGATCATGAAGCATTGACAACCAGCGCCCGTCTTGGCACAAGCTGGCGAGGGTCCGCTGCATGAGGTTGATGTCGTAATGGGCATCCTGGCAGGCGCCAACCAAATGAGAGCAAAAGTTCAACATCACATGTGCGGGGCCTAAGCCGAACTTGGAAGGAAAGCTATAGATTCAATTAGTGCATAAGCTTATACCTAAAAGACGCAGTTGTACAGACCTGTCTGTCAGCAGCCTTGCAGCCACACGCAGCGTCTTGAATCGAGGCACTAGTGCGCGCGCCCTGCGCCTTGATCCAGCGCTTCACCTTGGCTTCCAACACAAGTCTTGACGCCAAGAACATTTCGGCCAAATAGCGTCCATAGAGTTCGAGGGGAGACTGGTGGGCGCCCATTTCCATCGCAAGGCTCGCCGCGTATTCGGCCCAGCCTTCGGTAAATGCTGTGACCGAATAGTAAGGTAGCGCGCTTCTTCATCGAGGTTGCCCGGATCGATGCTGGACAAGCGTTCACGATTGAGCGCGGCCTGCTTTAGGTCCGCGTGATGTCATTCAAGCGTGAAGTCCTCGATCATCAGGATCGGTAGTCCCTGTTGCAATCGAAGGTAAGCGCTTTTCTCAATCGCAGAATCCCAGATGTCGTCCATCAATTGCGACAGGGCTTGTGAATCGGGTGAAGTGGTATCGACCAACACTTCATCGACCGTCTCCTGTGCGCAGCCCAGGAGTCCCATCAGAGCGAGGCAATACAGAAAGCAACGTGGGATAGTCTGCATGATGAACCCTATGTTATGTGAGGCGCGATGGCTTCGGCCACGAGGGCAAGATTCTGGTCGTTCAATCCGGCGATATTGATGCGGCTATCTCTCACCATGTAGATATGACGCTCTTGACGCAATGTGTCCACAACGGCCGCGGAGATTCCAAGCATGGAGAACATGCCGCGTTGTTGAACCAGCCAATCAAGTGTGAGATCCGGCCTGAGGCTTGCGAGTGCTTCCTTGAGCGCGAACCGGAAATGCTCGATTCGCGAGCGCATTTCACCGAGCTCCGCCAACCACTGGGCGCGCAATTCAGCGTCTCTCACTATGCGTTCAACTATGAGCGCCCCGTGCGATGGAGACATGGAGTAGATGCCGCGCGTAATGTCCTTCACCTGACTCTCAAGAATCTCGACCTGTGAGGGGCTCTCAGCCAACATGAGCAGCGCCCCGGTGCGCTCACGGTAGAGGCCAAAGTTCTTTGACGTAGATACTGCCGCCAGCACCTCCGGCAAGCGCGCCACCGCGCGCCGAATTGGTGCCACATCCGCGTCGAGTCCCGTCCCCATTCCCTGGTAGGCGAGATCAAAGAGCGGCAAGTGGGCTCTTTGCTCAATCACATCGAGAATCGCATCCCAATCGGAAGTCCCGGGGTCCGCACCGGTTGGGTTGTGGCAAGAAACCTGCAACACCACCAGGCTTTTGGGCGGTGCCTCGCGCAGGCTTTCGAGCATGTGGTCGATATTCAGCACATGGGACTCGGGGTCATAGTAGGGATAGGTTCTAATCTCGATGCCGGCGCCTCCGAGCAGTCCGAAGTGGTTGCTCCAAGTGGGGGTACTCACCCAGGCGCAGCCGTCTGGACGCGCACGAAGGTAAAGTTCTGTGGCCACACGCAGGGCACCACAACCGCCAGGAGTCTGTAGGCAGCCGACACGCGAGCTGAGGGCATTGTCGGTTTCGCCGAGAACCAAGTCTCTCATTCCAGAAAGAAACCCTCCCACGCCAATCGGCGCGACATAGGCCTTGGTCGTCTGTTCGGCAATGAGCTGTTCCTCGGCTCGTTTCACCGCTTGAAGCACAGGTGTTTCCCCTGATGCGGCTCTGTAGATGCCGACCGAGAGATCGACTTTATCAGCGCACGGATCCTCACGGAAGGCCGTCATGAGCCCGAGGATCGAGTCGGCTTGTAGGCGTTCCAAGGAATCAAAAATCATGTAGGTCTCCAGCGCTGCTCGGTCTCGGGTGGGCTGGGAATGGTAGCGGGGTCGAGAATTTAACGAGCGCAGCTCAGCAGTTGTTTTGATCCCCGACTAGCGCAGGACTTTGCGATCGTCCCCAAATGACTTCACCTCCTCCAATTCCAGGAACTCAGCCAGCTCAATTCTGATAGGCTCTCCCTATCGCTTTGCCAACTCACCATCGAGTTTGCTGCCCCCAGTGGTTCGACAATTGACTCTCCCAGAAAAGCATAATTCAAATTTCGTCCTCTTAGGTGTTTCAACGCGGACAGAAACCGGGTCAGAGAAATTCCACTCGACATTTCTTGACGAAAAGTGTCGGCGAGTATTTGCGCTTCTCCCAAATACTGTCGAAGGAGAGACTTGATATCGGTAGCTTCATCCGACTGCAGACACGGCATAGCGAATCGGCGGGTGAGATAGTGGGGCGCGTCAAGTTCTATGACCACCTCCTTAACCGCCTCATTGACCGCCCAAGTCAAGAACATAAGATAGGCGCCAACCATGTCGCCATAACTTACGGGAGCGGATGTTGGATTGAAATCATCTGGCACGGCATCTTCAATATTCCCCTCCGTCAACACCCGCTTTATGTCGTCGAGGCGTCGTCTACCTCCACCGCTCTGCCCTTCAATCAGAGAGAGGTCGACGGCCTTTTTTCCAAACCAGAGGCATCCGAGATCGTCGATGTACACAGACGAGATCAGCATCGTTTCACTAAAGTTCTCTTGCTCTCCGGGACGGCCTAGCTCAAGTACCTCAATTCGTTCGTCCGTAGGTCCCGTTTCATCGCCTTCTATGGAGTCTCCTACGAGAGTTGCTTTTGACATCGCCGTGCCAAAGTCAATACAAACTCGAACTCCCGCTGGTGCTGGTGGCGCATTTAGTGCGGCTAGGTCAAGTTGTATGGGCGGCTCTCTCAGGTCTTCCTCTTGTTGCTGGTCTGCGCGAAGCTCTGCTCCGCTTTCGGAACGCGCTATAACCTTTGGAGGCGGGAGAGAGTCGATAGTAAATTGGCTCAGGGCAAGTTCAAGCGCGGCGACCTCTTGCTTTGTGATTGTCCCCGGGAGCCGACGATGGCCGTCGTCTCCCACTTGTACCCTTTCCAACAAGTTTGCCAGTAGGACTTTGGCTTCAGTTCCTTCCATTACTTAAGACCTTCGTGCCTGGTCCACGGACTCGACCCAAGGCTTCACGAGCATTCGCTCTCGGCCACCGAAGTTCTTTCGCACGCCTTCTCGAATAACCTTGACCTTTCGAACTCCAGTTCTGTGTCCTTCGAGCAATTGATGCTCGACTGGGTTGTATTCCAGCTCCTTGCCTTGGAGTCCGGCGAGAGAGAGCATTCGAATTCGTCCCAGCCTTCGCACGATTTGCGAAATCTGATGGTACCCGGCAGCCGCCTTCTTCGGGGCCCCTGCCGTTATGGGGTCTGAGATCTGGAGAATGGGTGCAACATTCGATTCGAGACGTCGCATGTCGGGTTCGCACGATTCAATTTCGATGAGTAGCTGCGCTATCTGTTCATCCTCGGTGTTACCAAGCTTGTGTACTTGGCGACTTGAATGCGTCACTTCTCCAACTTCGGTCCAGAACTTTGACACATCGGCGGGGATATCCTTTACTTCCGCGAAATGGTCCTTCGCACGCGCGGCCACTTGAGAACGCGAGACGAAGCAGGCCTTCAATACTTCCACCAGCTCATGGTC
>CAZNYE010000234.1:0-2937 GCA_964577185.1 uncultured Pseudomonadales bacterium
GCACGGATCCCTCGATCAACAGGTATTCTCCCTCCTTGAGCTTCTCACGCTCCATCTCAAGCACACTATCGAAAAAGCCCGCCTCAGCATGGCTGTTGCCATTCTCAAGACGCGCCCATGCCTCCCCGCCTTCGCGCCTACGGTGATTCAAATGTGTGACGATGCCCGCGAAGGAGGCCGGAACAAATCGTCGGCCATTGCCACCCGCGACCGACTCGGGGTGATTATTCCCAGAAAAGAGTAGCTCGCACTCGCTGCGGTAAATGTTCATCGGATGGTCGGTGAGGTACAGCCCGAGTGCGAGCGCTTCGCGCTCAACGCGCTCAAGATCACTCATGGGGGCACAGTCCGCGACGCCGAGACTTGGCAGCTCGGCACCATCATCGAACATGTCCACCGCGCCCGCCGATTGATCCCGCTCCTTCTGCTGAACCCAATTCAAGAGGTCTTCAACCAGGTGAAGCATGTTGGCGCGCTTCGCGTTCAGGTGTCCTTCAACAAGTTCGTCCAGGGCACCTGATTCGATCAGCCGCTGCAGTGCCGCAACGGGAAGGAATCGCGTTCCCACACGCGAGGCAAAATCCGCCAGGCTTTGATAGGGGCCAGATTCCCTCTGCTTCACAATCTGTTCAATGAGCGGTCTGCCCACGTCACGAATTCCACCAAGTCCATAGCGCACACCCTCACCCTGCGCACGAAACTCAAGATGGCTTTCATTCACGTCTGGAGCCAGGGCCTTGAGCCCAAGCTCGCCGAGTTCCGGCATCAGTCTGTGAATCGCGTCGCGATTGTGAATCTCGCTTGACAGCATGGCTGCCATGAACTCGGCGGGATAATTCGCCTTTAGCCATGCGGTCTGATAGGAAATGAGCGCGTAGGCGGTGGAGTGGGAACGATTAAATCCATAACCCGCGAACTTGTCCATGAGGTCGAACACTTTTTCCGCGATCGGTTCTGAAAAACCCCGTTCCCGCGCACCCTGCACAAAACGACTGCGCTGCTCGGCCATGATTTCAGGCTTTTTCTTGCCCATGGCGGCACGCAACACATCCGCTTGGCCGAGACTGAACCCGGCCATGACCTGGGCGAGTTGCATCACCTGCTCTTGAAAGAGAATGACTCCGGAAGTGGACTCGATCACCTCACGCATCGCCGGATGAAGATATTCCGGTGTTGACTTTCCTTCACGAACCTCGACAAAGTCATCGACCATGCCCGACTGTAGGGGGCCCGGACGATAGAGCGCCAAGAGCGCGGTCAGGTCGGACAGCGACTTCGGCTTGATGCGCAGGATGAGCCTACGCAAACCATCTGATTCAAGCTGAAAGACGCCTTTGGTGCGCGCGGCTTGCAGCAGTTGAAAGGTCTTTTCATCGTCAAGCGGAATCTCTTCGATCCGCAGGTTCAGACCATGGTTCTTGGTCAGGCTGCGTACCGCGTGGTCAATGACCGTAAGCGTCTTGAGGCCGAGAAAGTCAAACTTGATAAGTCCCGCCTTTTCGACATCCTTCCAATCGAACTGGGTGACGGCATCACCGTGATCATTGACGGTGGCAGGCAGGAAGTCGCTCAGTCGCGACGGCGCTATCACAACGCCCGCCGCATGCGTACCTTCGTTCCGCACACAGCCTTCGAGGCGGTACGCGGCATCCATGATCTCCGCGTATTCGGGTTCCTGCTCAATAAGCCGACGCAATTCAGGCTGCCCCTCGACGGCATCTACAAGTCGAATATCGAGCTGATTGGGTATGAGACGAGCGAGCGTATCTCCCATTCTGTAGGGTTTCCCCTGTGCCCTTGCCACGTCACGCACCACGGCCTTCGCACCCATGGTGCCGAAAGTCACTATCTGCCCAACGGCGTCCCTTCCGAAACGATCAGCAATGTGTTGCAAGACTCTGTCGCGTTGCTCCATACAGATATCTATGTCGAAATCCGGCAGAGATACTCGCTCCTTGTTCAGGAAGCGTTCGAACAGAAGCCCATGCTCGATTGGATCAAGACCGGTGATTCCCAGAACCCAGGCCACCAAGGACCCCGCTCCCGACCCGCGACCGGGACCAACCGGAATCCCCTGCTCCTTCGCCCAACGAATAATGCTCATCACAACGAGAAAATAGCCCGCATACTTCATAGAGCAGATGATGTCGAGTTCATTCTTGAGTCGCTCGCCATAGACCTGCCTCGACGCTGCCGATACGTGTCCCGCCGCTTCCATCAACTCCAGACGCTCTTCAAGCATCTCCTTGGCAAGCCTTGTCAGATAGGCATCAAGCGTTTCGTTCCCGGCCTCCGGAAACTTAGGAAAGGCGTGGTCGTAGAACTTCTGCGTCAAGTTGCAGCGCTTTGCCAACTCCACAGTGTTGTCCAAAGCCTCAGGAATATCCGCGAAGAGTTTCGCCATGTCTTCTGCGCTCTTCATCCACATGTATTCGTTGTAGCGCCTTTCTCGAGAAGGATCATCAATGACCTGCTTCTCCTGCACACACACGCGAATCTCGTGAATCTCGTAATCCTCCGCCCGCGCGTACATGACTTCATTTGTGGCCACCATAGGCACTGATCGAATTGCGGCAAGTTCAAGCATTCGGCCTTCGATTCTGCTATCGAGGTCGCGTCCGCAACGCATCAGTTCCAGATAGAAGTCGTCGCGAAAGGTTCCCAACCATGCATCAAGGCAGCTATCCGCGAGCACCTCATCTTCGCGCAGTAGCGCATGGCCAATCTCGCTTTCCGGGCCCCCTGACAGGGCGATCAAACCTTTTGCATTGTCAAAGATCTCACGCTTGGTTGAAACTCGAAGCCCGGAGACAGGATCCTTTCGCAATCCGAAAATGATCTTCAACAGATTCTTGTACCCTTGTTGGTGTTTTGCGAGCAGCAGGCATCGCGAAATCTCTGCACCGTTTTCATCGCTTTCATTGCTGAAATAAGCAA
>CAZNYE010000235.1:0-9602 GCA_964577185.1 uncultured Pseudomonadales bacterium
GACTCGATGCAAGCCTTAGACTTTTGTCAGGCCGTCGAACGACTGGCGGAGACTTCGCTCAAGAACGAGAACTTCGATCCGGGCGCCTTCGTCGCAGTCATGGTGAGTTTGCCCATGAGTCTCGCCGAACTCCATAGCCTCTATATCGGCAAGAACCTGCTGAATAGTTTTCGTCAGGCACATGGCTATAAGGACGGGAGTTATGTGAAGATTTGGCAGGGACGGGAAGACAATGAACATCTGATTGAGATTCTGTCCAATCAGGACCCGCTTGAAGAGTCTTTTGAGGGACAACTCAATGCAGCGCTCGAAGCTCGCTACCGTGAGGCAGTTGAGTTTAGTAGCGCTCCGTAATGGCGCTCGGCGCGGGGTCTCCTTCGCGGCTTCGGCGATCGCTGTCGGCTTTTAGCTCTTGGTGGAGTAGGCAAATGAGGCTATGGTTCTACCGCCTCGATGCGAGTAATTTGGTGGCTACCCCGCCTTGGCGGTTCGCACGCTCGGTCTACTCTCAACAGCAGCGAACCAACGCTTAAGATCCGCCTGATCTTCCCTAGGGGTGACCTTCACCCACTTGGCAAAATCGACGACCACATAGGCGGTTATGTCCGCATAGGAAAACGCATCAATCGCTACGAACTCGCGTCCATTGAGTTGCTTGTCGAGCGATTCTAGATATCGTTCCAGCCGCGCCCGTCCGCGTTCGGCGAGTTCGGGAATCTGTGCATAGTTTTCTGGCCCGGGCAGCGCGCGGTCCTTCATGCGTGGTGCGGAATTGCGCAGCACTTCGGCGACCGCCATGAGACCTCCCATCTCGGCTTGAGTCGCGGCGTTCACAACCTTGCCGAGGTCTACGGGACTCTCCCCAAAGAGAGGCGGTTCGGGATAGGCCGCTTCGAGATAGTGTGCGATCGCTGAATTCTGATTGAGCAGGGTGCCATCGTCAAGCACCAGTGCCGGAACGGTGCAGCTCGGATTTATGCGCCGATAGGCTTCAGACAGTTGCTCTCCACTCGCCAAATCGACTTGAATAGACTCGTAGCCTACGTCCTTTTCGCGCAGGAAAATCCTCGTCCTCAAGGGGCTCGGCGCGGCGGCAAAGTCATAGAGTTTCAGTGTCATCAAGGGGCTCCATTGAAAAGTCGAGGCAGGCTTTGATCGTCCGCGGCAAGGAGTCGATCAAGCCATTTGTGAAAGCACTGTCCGCCGCCTTCATTGCGGCCAAACATAACCGTTTCCTTGAGGCCGGTTTCGAGTGCCTTCTGCTGTCGAATACCCGTGGCGTAGTCCTCTTCGCGCACCACATACTCAAGCAGCTTGAACTGCTCCTCGGCGAGTGGAATCGCCTCCTCGGTCGGTTCATTCTCCATCACGTAGTTTTGGACTGTGTAGGACTCGCTCGGTGAATCGCCGGGAAAAAGTTGCGAGATCATCACGCCGCGTCCGCCGCCATCGAAAGAGGCAATGGAGACATGCGGGAAGATCGTCCACACACCCATCAGCATGGTGGCTTCATCCCATTGCTCGTCGGGCTTGTCTTCGAATTCAAGCAGCAGGGGGTTGGGAGAACTCACCCGTTGGTGGGGGCCAAAGGCTCGGTAAATGGCCTGATTTGGCATCTGCGGGCCAAAGGTATTGCGATGCAGCACTGGAAGGTGATACAGGTCCATGTAGCCGTCGTAGGCGATTTTCCAGTTCGGCCCTTCGAGCCGCCTAGAATCAAAGAGGTGCCAGGTTTCAAACCCGAAGTGATCGAGTAACTCATCGTATCCGGACAGGAAATCGCTTGTGTCCAGCGGTGAGTCAGGATCCAATGTCACCCAGATCAGGCCGGCGCGTTCAAGCGTGGGGAGTTCCCGAAGCCCATTGCACGACTTGTCGATGTCTCCGAACTCATGGTTTGACAATATGGCGACGAGCTCCCCGCGGTCGCTGTAGGTCCAGGCGTGATAGGGACAGGAAAAACGCCGCGCACTGCCTGTGCCGACCGGGAGTATCTGCGATCCTCGATGCGAACAGATATTGAGAAAACTACGCACCTGACCATCTTGACCGCGGGTGATGATGACCGGCACGCCCACCGCCTCCATGGCCTTGTAGTCGCCTGGGCTCGACAATTCACAGGTCATGGCAAGCATCAGCGGCATGCGTTTGAATACCCGACTGACTTCCAGATCCCAACGCTCCGAGTCGTAGTAGTGCCTTGCGGGCACTTCCATGACTCGGTCCGTGAGCGGAATGTCGCCCGACCTGACGTGGGCGAGGTTCTGCCTGGCCATTTCTATCAAGAGTTCACGCGACATGCGATTTCTCCCTTGCGCGCTGAAAGTCTTCGTTTCAATTGCTCAAGATGCACACACCGGACAGACCGGGTGCGCCATACACATGCGTATACCCAGCCTTGGGCGAATTGGGTACCTGTCTTTCGCCGGCATCGCCGCGCAGTTGCAGGGCGACTTCATGAACCTGGCGCAGGCCAGAGGCGCCTATGGGCTCGCCGTTCGCCATGCATCCACCATCGGTGTTGACGGGCAGCTTGCCATCTAGGTTTGTCCAGCCTCCACGCAGCCACTCTTCCTGTTCTCCGTGTTCGCAGAAACCGTTTTCAGCCATATGCATGATCTCGGCGCCAGATTCCGTATCTTGAAGCTGCGCCACCTGTATGTCTTCCGGCCCTATTCCCGCTTGTTCGAAGGCAGCCTTGGACGCTTGTACAGTGGGCGCATCGGCGCGATCGAGTGCTTGGGATTGCGAAAAGACTTCGAACGAGCCAAAGAGTCGCGTCTTGACGCTGACGGCCTTGAGAAACACGGGTCTATTGTGGGTGTACTGCTTTATCTTGTCGGCACGGCACAGGATCATTGCACAGCCGCCTTCTGCGGGCGAGCAGAAGTGAAACTTGCGTAGCGGGTGGCAGACCATCATGGAGCTGGCAATCTCGTCGTAGCTGATAGCTTGTCGGCGCCAGGCATTTGGGTTCTTGGCGCCATTGGCGTAGTTCTTGACCGCGACGCGATTGAGTGCGTCTTCGGTGATGCCGTAATCATGCATGTAGCGCTGAATCTTCATGCCAAAAAACTGCGGAGTAAGCGCAAGCCCTATGTCGCCATACCACTTGCCCAGTCCACCGCCAGCCGGGTCGACGCGAAAGGCGCCTCGCTCGTGCTTGTCGAAGCCGACCGCCATGCCCACGTCAAACATCCCCGACTGTATGGCCATGTAAGCCGATTGAAGCGCGCTGCCGCCTGTGGCGCAACCATTCGAGACGTTCACGAACTGCAATCCCGTGAGCCCCATTTCCTTGACCATGGCGTCCGCCGCACCAGCGGCGGCACTTCCTCCGTAAGCGAACTCAAGATCGCTCCATTCCATGCCAGCATCCTTGAGTGCGGCGCGGGCGGCATACACACCCTGGTCACGTCCGGTTTTTCCCGGGGTTCTTCCAAAGGGATGAATACCTAGTCCGATAATCGCGATGTCCATAGTTTTTTCCTTAGGTTGCTTCCAGTTGACAGCTATTACATCTCTTCGGCGGGTTGGAAGAAGTAAGCCATCACCTGTTTGCCTTCCCGCTTAATGTACGTCTCCACCACCAGTTTCATTTTCATGCCTATGCTGAGCTTGCCAACATCCTCTGTCTTGATCCGCGCCTCTACGCGCACCTGTCCCGGCAATTCGATATAGCCGACACCAAAGGGTTTGAAATCCTCAGCAGTCTCCGGTCCGTCGTAGGGTGGGCGCTGTGGGTAGAATCCTTGAATAGTCCAGGTCCAGAGCGTGCCTTCCCGTTCAAGTTCGATGGATTCAACATTCACGCTGCTGCATGCCGGACAGCCCGACTGGACCGGGAAGGTGACCACCCCGCAATCCTGACACTGACTGCCGAGCAAACGGGGATCATTCGACGGCCAAGTAAAAAGCCCCTCGGCGATCGGGAGCGTGTTCTCGTAGGTGATGTTCAGCGCTGTTTCTCCAGTGCCACTTGAGGTAGAAGGTTCGAGTATAGTCGCCATGCGGGAACGTATCACCCTTAGAATTGCAGAGTTATGCCTGATCCCTTTGGGGAGACACCCGTGCATCCCCAAGGCAGCGCCACAGTGCTCTATCAGGGAAGGGCCTTCAGGCTTGAGCACACTGGTGCCGGCGACACATTGCTGGTGAGTCCAGAAGATCTTTCCTGGATTACTGGATTCGAAATGAAGCCCCAGGGCGCGTGTCTTGACGATATTTGCGTGCCCGTCGGCGAGGCGTTGTTCAAAGTGCAAGACCGCAAGAGGTGGTTTGACCTTTCCGAGTTCGCGGTTTTGCTCGGACAGCCATTTGTTGCCGATTTGGACGCGCGCGTCTGGAGCCTTGGCGAGATTCCGGCGAGACGTGAGCGGATGATGACTGATGGGAACGCACCCGACTTCGCGGTCAAGGACCGGCAGGGAAACTTGATTACCAAAGACAGTCTCAAGGGCAAGAAGGCCATGATCGTCACCTGGGCGTCTTGGTGAGGCTGCTATCTCGACGTGCCCGTGTGGCAACGCTTATATGAAGGGATCAATGACCCGGATTTCGTTTTGATCTGCGTCGCCGAAGACACAGGCGGCGAAGCAACAGCAGGCCCGATATTTGATGAGGCCGGTCCCACCTACGTACAGGTTGTGGACCAGGATCACATCATCAGCAGCGCATTTAATTTTGTGAATGTGCCCTCAGCCGTGTGGATCGACGAACAAGGACGGATGGTGCGAGTAGACGAAGGCACCTATTCGCAGATTCATGAGTTCGGGGAAGGTAGCCAAAAAATCACGTTCGGCAATGACGTCTATGCCCCCGCGCTCAAGGATTGGGTAGAGAAGGGTGCGAAGAGCAGATTCGTGCAGTCTCAGGAGACCGTTGCCGGACACATTCGTGAGTATGGCTTCGATGAGCAACGCGCCGATGCCGCTTTTCGACTTGGCAATCTGTTTCGAAAGCACGGGCAAAAGGAGAAGGCCGAGCACTATTGGGACATGGCTCGCTCCTTACACCCCGAGAGCATCAACTTCATACGGCAACATCTGACCTTGACAGAAGAAGGCTCCGCTGGCGAGACCTTTCGGGAAATTGCGCAGCAATACGTCGAGCAGGGGAAGGACTACTACCGACCCTTGGACTTCCCATAGCAGCTTTGAAATCCTGCGAGCAGTTCACATCATGGCTGCGAAATCCCCCGCACGACCGTCTGAGCGCTGATTCGGCAGTGATCGAATCGAATCTGTGGCGTATCGAAGGACTTCACACGGGAGTTCGTAACCAAGAGGTGAGCTGCTCTAATCCTGCGCTGCTCGAGCGTTGACGCTCGACGCACCCTTCCTGCATAATCAGCCATCGCTGTCATCGGTCTTAGGATTAAGTTGGCTCGGCAGCGATTGGAGAGCGGCTTACAATAGCCTACACATGCACGGAGAAAGCGAAGGAGAATGAAGTGCGCCTGTTGATTTCAACGCTTGGGATATGTGCGGCGTACAGTCACCAGATAGTCAAAGTGGGAGCAATTTTATGTGGCGCCTGATACAGGACTTCTTTCGGCAGAATTGGATTATGCGTGGTGCCATTGCGCTCGGATGGTTGAGCATTCTGATCATGGTCACCAGCGCCTATGTCAGCATCGGGGACCTGATGACGACTCTCGATGGTGGAGAACGTGGAGAACGTGGAGAGCGCGGAGAGCAGGTTGTCGCCGAAGATTTTGTCATGGAATAGTGGCTGTGCGTGAGTCGTCATGTGGCTAATGACACTCACTGAGTCCCAGCGCGGAGCGCTCATTGGGCTCGCGCAGCATTTGGTGCATGCGGATGACGTAGTCGACATCAGCGAAGAGTTCATGCTTGAGGACTTTCGCCGACAGATGAAGCTCTACGGAAATTCCGGTGCGCCCTCGGAGTCCATTGAACACCTGGCGATGCGCTTTGACACACGCATGTCTCGCTCCGTGGCCCTGCTGAATCTGTTGCGCCTTGGCTACGCGGACGGCAGCTTCGATGTGGAGGAGGAGTCTCTCATGTTGCGTTTTGCGGAGGCGCTTCTGTTCTCGGATTCCGATTACCGCGTCTTCGAGGATTGGGTAAGGCGTCTCGCGGTGCTTGAAGCGGAAGGCAAGAAACTCATGCTCTCGTGAGCGCACACCAGGCGCGCCAGCCTGCTGCGGCGAGTGGGGTTTCGACTAGTCCTTGAGCAGCACCTCCTTGGCACGGTTCACAACTGCGGCAAGATAGTCTGATCCCCCTAGGTCAGGATGGAGCTTTTGCATAAGCTGCTTGTAGGCCGCGCGGATTTCCGCATCCTGGGCGCCTTCGGTCAGTCCCAAAACGCGAAGGGCTTCATCTCTCGCCATGGCGCCGTGCACATTGCCTTGAGGCGCGTCGGCCTCATCCTCCTGCCGCCCCGGTTCGGCATCCCTCCAGTCCGAGTGGTTTCGGTCGAGCCAGGTATCGAGTAAGCGCAAGGAATCGCCATCCTTGATGGCCTTGCGAAGCATAAGAAGCTCAGACCGGCTCAATTCGCTCAGAAACCTTCCGGAGTGCTCCCCCAAGAGAATCTCTCCTTCCATATGACCTGAATCGAGATCGAGCGTCATTCGCAGCCAGGGGCTTTTCACCTCGCTTGTTCGTCCCTCGGATTGAGTGCCGGTGCCGAAACTTCCCGCCTTGAATCGGCGCGCGATTAAGGGTATGAAACGGAGGATGACCGGTGTCAAGCCACCAATGAGGGGCGCAAGCCAGTGAATTGCACCCCTAAAGGCGAGCAGTGCCAAGGTAACTACAATCCCAAGAAACATCGCACTAGACGCAACCTGCCTGCTGGTGGGCATCTTCAGGGGTGAGGTTTTGGCACGACTGATGAGATAACGTGCGAGCAGCACTCCCAGGGCGGCGAGGATGATGACGAGAATGATGGTCATGAATCGTGCCAATCCGGCTTGGGGAGTTGCCTCAAGACTTCGCGCGCGGCTGCCGACCCATCTCGTTCGAGCAGCTCACGCCCGCCCACGGCAAAGCTCACCGCGGCCCCCAAGAGCCGTCTCAGGTGTTCGGCACTGCCCGACGCAAATGGCAGATGCGCGCCCCCGGAGAGCGTTGCGATCTTGGAAAAGGCGTTTGTGGCCTGCGGTACGTAGCCCTCTTGCAGCATGATGACGGGGGTGTTCAAGAGGGCGAGTTTTCCTGCGATGGCCAGTACTTCGTCCTCTAACTCTTCGAAACTGTCACCAACAAAAATCAGTGCCTTGACCGGGTGCTTTGCCGCCTCCCGCGCCGCTTCTCTCAAGAGCCTTCCAATCTGTGTCATGCCGCCAGCGCAAGACACCCGTTGCATGAGGTCGAGTAGTCTTTGCCTAGAAGTAATCCAGGGACTCTTCTTCAGTTCCCCTAGGCCACGATAGAAGAGTAATTGCACCGCGACTTCACCCGCTTCCCGGGCGGCCAAGAAGAGTTCGGCATGCAGGGAACAGGCGATATCCCAGGTCGGCTGCCTACTCGCGGTCGCATCGAGCGCAAACATGACGCGGTGCGTGTCTCGCGGCTTTCGAGGTCGCGCTGGCACTTTGTGAGCCGCCTGCAAGAAGGCGTCTACTTCCTTGGCAGCGGGGTGTGTCGGTGGGCGTGCCATGTTGCGATTGGAGCCTCTAGGAAACCGGGATGTAACTACTCGCCCGCCTTGAAACTATGGGACAACGCCCTAGTTGCGTGCGAACGGAATGGGTGAGCACACCATCCGCGGCGACATAGCGGCTAGTTCCTATAGTGTCAGAACGGGCGAGTAGTTACTCCGAGATAATGCACCAGTCAGCCGTTCAATGCTACTCGCAGACACCCAGAAGTGACCGAGAGGCCTGTTCGCAGCCAACAGAAGTGTCCGAAGGGTCTGTTCAGCCGACGGGCAAGGCTATATCATGCAACCAACACGGGGCAGGGCGTAATTCATCTTGACCAATTCGCAAGAAGAGCTGGAGTCATGGCTGGAGCAACTGCGAAAGGAGCATCGCGCCCTAGATGAGGAGATCGACGAACTTGTTTCGCGTCGCGAGCCAGACACCTTGAAAATTCAGCGCCTTAAGAAGCGAAAGCTTCAACTCAAAGACATGATGGCCAGACTCGAAGACGAACTCATACCAGATCTCAATGCATGAGCGGAAAGGAGAAGGCGAGGTAGCTGGCGGTTCGCCCATTCTGACAGTTGCTATCAGTTCGCGCGCGCTCTTCGACCTTGAAGAAAGCAACAGCGTGTATGAAGAGCAGGGTCTTGAGGCCTATCGAGAGTATCAAATCTCGCATGAGGATAGTCCGCTTCTCCCTGGAGAAGCCTTTGAGTTTGTGCGAAAAATGCTGCTGCTGAATGATCGGCTGGGGCGCCAGCTTGTCGAAGTCATATTGCTCTCCCGCAACACCGCGGATACCGGGCTGCGTGTGTTCAATTCAATTGAGCATCACAAGCTCGGAATCTCGCGGGCCGCCTTTTGCGGGGGCGAGCCTCCCTGGCGCTATATTCAAGCGTTCGGATGCCATCTCTTCTTGTCGATCGAGGGTGCGGATGTGGCGCAAGCCCTTGATCAAGGTATTGCCGCGGCCAAACTGCTTCCTTCGCCGAGAGATTCACAAGGCGATGATGTCCTCCGCATTGCCTTTGACGGTGACAATGTACTCTTTGCGGGAGAGGCCGAACAGGTGTTTCTTGATGAAGGCCAGGAAGCCTTTCAATTGAGTGAGGCCAAGCATGCGGACAAGGCATTGCCCTTTGGCCCATTCAAGCCTGTGCTTCAGGCAATACACAATTTGCAGCTTGTATTCGGCGCTGAGAACTGTCCCATTCGAACCGCGCTGGTGACAGCTCGGTCGGCGCCCGCGCACAGGCGCGTAATCCGCACCTTGAGAGAGTGGGAAATCCGCCTGGACGAGTGCCTGTTCTTGGGAGGTCAGGACAAGCGAGCCTTCTTGAAGGCATTCAATGCGGATATATTCTTTGATGATCGGCCTGAGAATTGTGCCTCGGTGGCAGAGCTTGGCCTTGCCGGTCATGTGCCCACCGCCCAAGAGCGGTCCAAGTTCGTCGAGTCCTTTGGCGAACAAGGGAAAGCCGAGGTTTTGCAGGCCATCAACTCATGAAGCTTCAACAGCTAAGGTATGTGTTGCAGGTCGTGCGCCACGACTTCAACGTCTCAGCGACGGCGAGAAGGCTGGGCACTTCCCAGCCCGGCATCAGTAAACAGATAGCGGCCCTTGAAGCCGATTTGGGCGTTCGCGTGTTTCAGCGTCAAGGACGCCAAATCACCGGGCTCACATCGGCTGGTCGAGACATGCTGCCGCGCGTTCAACGCATTATTCAGGAAGCGGAGAACATTGCTTCACTGGCGGCCGAGCATGGGGGTGCCGAGACTGGCAGCTTATCCATCGCCACGACCCATACCCAGGCGCGCTATACGCTACCCGACGTGATAGAACGATTTCGCGAGCAATATCCGGAGGTGTCGTTTCACATGAAGTTGGGCGCACCCCTGCAAATTGCCGATATGGCCATGTCCAGAGAAGTTGATCTTGTGATCGCGACAGAATCACCACACTTCTTCGAGGGCATGGTGA